>NZ_JBEOPI010000044.1:0-36690 GCF_040309905.1 Shewanella sp. CAL98-MNA-CIBAN-0140 | reverse complement strand
TGTGTAGTTTTTCACAGTATAAAATAATTTGAAAGTGGTGAGCATATTAGATCATAATTTAATGCGGATTGGTATTACTAGCCAAAACAGGACAGCAGTTTGTCGAATATGCCCATGCGTGAGTAAATCCTTTCTATATATCAGATATGCTATATATGCGTAAATAAAATTACACTTACCAGTCAAACAGGGTAGAGTGTAGATCGATTTAAAGCTACTAATAAATAATAAGTTTTTATATTGTATGTGCTATTAGGAGACATAACTGTCTTTACTTATTGATAAGATTACCGCTAGCATATCTTCATATATTTCATTGGGTGGGTTTATTTTGCCTCGTTTGCCGAATCTTTCTCTGACTATACTGGTTCCTGTGTGTATTTTTATCCTTTACCTTGGTTTGGTATGTGGACAGTATTTCTATGAGCATGCGGAGCTAAAAGATCAGCTTGCATCAACACAATCAGAGCAAATTCAGAAAGATTTATTTAGAATGCGTCACGTGGTTGAATCATCTTTATTGATGCAAGATTTTGAACGGTTAGAGCAGGAGGTTGCTTTAGTTTCAACAGATCAAAATATGATGGTGTATGTGATACTTGATTCTGCTAGTGAAATTCAATTCGCTAATCATATTATTTGGCGTGAGAGTAATGCTACTAACGTATTGGAAGGCTATTCTGCTGATTTGCACGGAAGTGTTATCGCCAACAATAAACCTTACTTTAAGGTCAATTTCGATCGATTATCCATACAGGCTTATTATCCTTTAAACGCTAGTTCTCGATATAGTTATTCAAATTCAGTAGATCTAATTTATCTAGAATATGACATTGCCAATACCTTATCAGAATCGGTTGATCGCCTCTTAAAGCGCTTTATTGAGATCTGGGGGATTGGTGCTTTATTTTTGTCACTATTTTGCTTCATGTTGCATTACTTACTGATACGACCGTTAATTCAGTTAAGCCAAGCAGCTAAAAACCTTGATTCTCCGGATTTCAACACTGATATTATGTGTGCATCAACCGAACTGGTTAACTTACGTGATTATCTAAATCAGGTTAATGGTCGATTATCTCGAAGCAAGAAACGGCTTAATGATGCTGAGCAACGTTGGCTTTTTGCGGTTGAGGGCGCGCGAAATGGCATTTGGGATTGGTGTATTTCTACTGGAGATGTGTTTGTTTCTGATCGCTGGAAAGACATCTTAGGCTACCAACCTTACGAGCTTGATAATGACTATTCTGTTTGGGAATCTCGTTTACATCTTAGTGATAAGCTACAGGTATTAAATACTTTACAGAACTACATCAGTAACCAACATGAATATTATGAAAGCGTTCACCGGTTGCGTCATAAAGATGGCCGCTATATTTGGATTCTTGATCGTGGAAAAATAGTTGAGTGGGATGAGTTAGGTCGGCCATCGCGGATTATCGGCACCATTACAGATGTTTCTGGTGATGTTAAAAGCCAACGTGTTGCTAATGATAAGCAAGGTCATAATGGCCTTACCGATTTAATTAATCGTGATGTACTAGCCGATCAACTCTATGATTCACAGGTTTTAAGCCGCAAGACCGGTCAATTCTCTGCGCTATTGATGATTAATTTAGATAACTTTAAATTAATTAATGATGCTTTGGGTCGCCAACTTGGTGACAGATTGTTAATGCAAATAGCAGCGCGCTTATCAGCTACGTTTTCTAGTACTGGTTTAGTTGCACGCCTCGGGGCTGATGAATTCGTTATTCTGGCCAAAAACTTTGGTAATGAAATCGATCAAGCAAACAAGCGTGCACTAGCATTAGCAAGTGAAGTCAGGCAGCTAATTGGTCGTAGTTATACCATTTCAGAGCAAAACTTGTCTATTTCGGCCAGAATTGGTTTAGTGATTTTTGATGGTATTGAGTCATTAGAACCTCAAGTGCTATTGGCTCGTGCTGATAGCGCTTTAGAGCAAGCAAAAGACAGCCGCTCTAATGGTTGCGCCATTTATCGACCTGAGTTTGAGCAGAATCAAGTACAACCTTTTAAATTACAAAATGAACTAAAAGTTGCTATTCACAACCAACAGATGTCATTGGTGTATCAACCTGTTGTCGATCGGGCTGGACAACTTAATAGCGTTGAAGCCTTGATGCGTTGGTATCACCCTCAGTATGGCTATATTAGTCCACGTAAATTTATTGCTGCAGCTGAATTATCCGATTGTATTTTCGAGCTAGAGTTATGGGCATTAGATAAGGTTTGTGAGTTGATACAATTACTTCAACAAACCAATGCAACCATTCCATTAATGTCATTAAATATTTCTTCGCGCCACTTTCATCAAGATCATTTCGTAAATGTCATTATTAGCAGGATTAATGCTGCGCAAATATCACCGAAATTACTTCAATTTGAACTAACGGAAGACGTATTTGTGGTCAATGCTAAGGTGGCAAAAAACAAAATTTCCGAGCTACAACGATACGGTATCAATATTGCGATGGACAATTTTGGCGGTGGTTCTTGTGCCGTTCATCAACTGCAAGGTATTGGCTTTTCACAAGTGAAGTTAGCTGCTATTTATCTTGAAGATATAGAATATAACCCCGAAAGCTTTAATATTGTTAGTGCTGTAGTTGAGTTTGCGACCAAATTGAACTTCCCTGTTGTCGCTAAACAGGTTGAAAATAAGCAACAACTCAACTTACTGACACAGGCGAAGTGTACTTGGTTTCAAGGTTATATCATTAGTCGGCCACTAGATCATGACGATATTATTCAGTTAATTAACACTAAGCTATCGTTGAGTGTTGTGCCATAAAATCGATAGTATGAGAAAGTGCAATATTACGCATGCTATCGCTCTCGATAAACACTTCGTGATATGCGCCTTCAATCACCACCTTATGACAATGAGTGCTTAATGTTTGATTTTGCGCCTTATTACAGACAATAGTGTCTTTTTCTGCTTGTAAGATGAGTATTGGGGTTTGGCTATGTTTAGCATAGTTGATACATCTGTGTGCTGCGCTCATTGCTTCAAGCAACCAATGATTGGTCGGTGAGCCTAACTGTACCTCGGTGGTATCCTCGAATACGTTGCGATAGTGCTGGTAGCGAAATGGGCTATGAGTGAGCTTGTTACGCTTAAAACTATCTGGTTGGTAATGCGTTCCACCTAGCACAAAGGTACTGTGTACTTTGCCTGCTTCAATGCGATTATTATCGAGCTTTTGAGCTAACCAACGGACAACCGATTGAGCAAAAGGTAGACGTATAGCAAACATAGGTGCTGAAAATACTGCTGCAGCAAACGTTTGCGGGTATTTATTTAGATAGTCACTCGCGATAGTACAACCCATTGAGTGAGCTATGATAAATAACTCTTCATGCAGCTGTGGGCGCACGACCTGATCAATAAATTGAGCAAAGTCATCCGTATAATCGGTAAATTTCTCAACATAACCCTGATGTGGATTATGGGTGAGTCTGTCTGACAGCCCTTGGCCTCGATGATCTAAAGCGTAAACGCTGAATCCTTGTTGATATAAGTCGTATATCAATTCTTGATACTTCACATAGGATTCGACCCTGCCATTACTGATCACTATTGCGCGTTGATTATTAGGATGTTGGATCATCGCATAAGCAATTTTTATTCCGTTATGGGTGCAGAAACTCGATTGGTGCACTTGTTGCCAAAAGTGTCGCTGATCACTGGTATTGAGCTTTAATTCGGATGAAAATTTCATGTAATGCATTGTTATAAGCCAGCTTGTTATAATCTTAAATAGTGTTTAATTTCGACGCGTTCATCTATATTGTTACACGCTGCTCGCTTCTTTTACCATTGCTTGTTGACGAGCAATAAACTCATCAACCATTTGCTCTAGTACTGACATCGGGATAGAGCCATTCTCTAAAACGGCATCATGAAACTGTCTAATATCAAAATCTTTTCCTAATGATTTTTCTGCTTTAGCGCGTAAGCGTTTTATGGTTAATTCACCAATTTTGTATGACAGTGCTTGGCCTGGCCAAGAAATATAACGATCTATTTCTGTGGTGACGTTGTGCATTGAAAGGGCTGTATTGCTGGCCATAAAATCTATCGCTTGTTGGCGGCTCCAACCTTTAGCATGCATGCCAGTGTCGACGACTAAACGGGCCGCACGCCACATTTCATAGGTTAAGCGGCCAAAGTTACTGTAGGGGTCTTGATAAAACCCAGCTTCTACGCCTAAATATTCTGAATATAAGCCCCAGCCTTCACCAAACGCAGAGATATAACTGTACCGCCGAAAGTTGGGTAAATTAGTCAGTTCTTTATTCAATGATATCTGTAAATGATGCCCTGGAACCGCTTCATGTAAGGTTAATGCTTCAAGCTCGTAAAGCGGTCGCTTATCTAAGGCGTAGGTGTTCACCCAATAATAGCCGGGCTCGTCGTCACGGTTTGAACCTGAGTAGCGTCCCGTTGTGTATTTTGGCGCTATTTCTGCAGGTACAGGTTCAATGCCATAAGGCGTCCGTGGTAATTTGCCAAAATATTTAGGTAATATAGCATCGGCTTTTTTGGCAATAAACGCCGCTTCTTTAAGTAATTCATTAGCTGTTTTAGGATAAAATTGTGGATCGGTGCGCAAAAAGGTTAAAAAGTCAGCAAAACTGCCTTTAAAGCCAACGTCTTTAATAACCTGTTCCATTTCTGCTCTTATACGAGCGACTTCTTGTAATCCAAGCTGATGGACTTCTTCAGCGGTCATTGGCAGTGTGGTGTAATACTCAACTCTGTTTTGATAAAAAGCCGAGCCATCAGGCAAGGCGGAAGCGGCAATGTTTATTCGTGCATTAGGAATGTATTCTTGAGTCATAAAATCATAAAACTGCTGATACAGCGGTAGTACGATTTGCGCTACAGTGGCTCGACCTTGTTGGGTCAGCGATTCTTTTTCTGACGCGCTAAAATGATCAGGGTAATGGGTAAACGGCGTAAAGTAACCGCTGGTTTCAACCGGAACAATAAAAGCGCTAATGCTGTCTTCAAAACCCTTTAAGGTGACTTTTGCTGGGGTGATACCAGCGGCTAAGCCTTGTTTGAGCCAATATATTTGCTGGGTAAAATGGCGTGGTAATTGTTTAAGTTTAGCTAAATAGTGCTGATAATCTTCAACGCTACTGAAGCGAGCTTTAGCAATCGATGCGATATATGCATGGAAACCACTTTCAGCCGTTATAGGTAAATAGTGGTCATGAAAACGATACAGGTCGACTTCATTTTGCAGCTGATCCTGCAAAATTTTAGCATTGATGACATCGGATTTTGATAACGGCTTTCGGTCAAGCTGTTTAAGTTTTTTGAGATTTTCGAGGGTCTGTTGGTATTTTTTCGCTAATGTTTGAGCAGATAAATCGTCAAGCATTCCTGCGGCAGAAGCGTCACCTAAACTGGCTGCTAACATCGGTGAATAAGCTAAATTAACTGCCCAACTCTGGTCTATAATCGCTTGTAAATTGGGATCTATCTGCGTTTGTTGGCGAGTGACGCGGCTATCAATCTGAGTCGTGGTAACACTATTACAAGCCGATAAAGTTAATATTATCAGTGCCGGTAGGATCAGCAAGCGCATTAATAGTCCTTTATTATTTAACCTTTTTGTCAGTATTAGAGTATGCCCGATTTAAGCATAAAAAACACATCACAAATTAGCATGAGTTTTTGGTGTGATAGATTCCAGAAAAAACATTGCTCATCAGAATTAGTCTCAATACATGTTAAACTGAAAACGATTCTCTGACCGACAAAATTAAACTAATGGCAGGGTAAGTTTATAGGGGTTAATTATGATAGATAAAACCATTCCGCTAGTTGATTTACATCGACACTTAGACGGTAATGTTAACGTAAAGACTATTTGGGAATTAGGCCATCAACATGGTATTCAATTACCCGCTAATTCACTAGAAGAGCTTGCGCCATTTGTGCAAATCCAAGGTAAAGAAAGCAACCTAATGGATTTTTTGAAGAAACTAGATTGGATGGTTGCTGTATTAGCCGATCTTGACGCGGTGAAACGTGTTGCCTATGAGAATGTTGTCGATGCAGCATCGCAAGGGTTAGATTACGCTGAATTGCGCTTTAGTCCTTATTACATGGCGATGAATCATAATTTAGCCATTGAAGGCGTTGTTGAAGCCGTTATCGATGGTGTGCGTGCCGGTGTCAAAGAGCATGATATTAACATTAACCTAATTGGTATTATGTCGCGTTCTTTTGGACAAGAGAAATGCCGTTTAGAGCTTGAAGGCATACTCGCTCACCGTGACAGTATTGTCGCGATGGACTTAGCTGGAGATGAACTCGGTTTCCCTGGCGATTTGTTTACAGAACACTTTAAGCGTGTTCGAGATGCGGGATTACAGATCACCGCTCATGCTGGTGAAGCGGCAGGGGCTGAAAGTATTTGGCAAGCTCTTAATGTATTAGGCGCGACACGTATTGGTCATGGCGTGAATGCGATTCAGGATCCTAAATTGATGGAATATCTTGCCAAACACAGGATCGGGATAGAATCGTGCCCAACCAGCAACTTACATACCTCTACTGTTAAAGATTATGCTGTTCATCCACTGCATAAGTTTATGGATGCGGGGGTATTGATTGGACTCAATACTGACGACCCAGGGGTGAGTGCGATTGATATTGCTCACGAGTACCGTGTGGTTAAATCTGAAATGGGTCTAAGTGATGGCCAGCTGGCGACATTGCAACGTAATGGTGTTGAAATGGCCTTTATATCTGATAGTGACCGCAAAGCGTTATATGCCAAAAAAGCGTAGTAGCGTCAACGACGATATAAAAGCAGTCTAATAAGATTAGTTTACAAAAACAGCCAGCAAATGCTGGCTGTTTTTATATTATATTGCTTATAAACAGTTGCTTAGATTACTCTTGAAAACTGTTGTTGACGGGCTTTTTGGCGATAATACACATCAAAGCACATGCAAATATTACGAATAAGTAGTCGACCGGTCGGGCTTATTGTTAACTTGCGATCTGTGATATCGACCAGTTTATCATTGATAAAGGTTTGTAATAATTTCAGATCTTCCACAAAATATTCTTCGAAGTTAATCGCAAACTTACGGTCAATTTTGTCCATGTCTAAATCAAAATGACAGATAATTTGTTTAATCACCGCACGGCGAATTTCGTCATCGTGATTTAAGCTACAACCTTTCCATAATGCATGACCATTGGCATCAATCGATTCGTAATATGGACGAATATCTTTTTGATTTTGGGCATAGCAGTCGCCAATTTGGCTGATAGATGACACCCCTAATCCAAGTAAGTCACATTCTTCTTGGGTGGTATAACCTTGGAAATTACGATGTAATTTACCGGTGTTTTGTAATTTTGATAGCTCATCATTGGGTTTGGCAAAGTGGTCCATACCAATAAATTGATAACCGGCACCCGTTAATGATTCTATTGTTTGACGTAGCATATCTAATTTTTGTTGTGGAGCCGGCATATCATGTTCTTTAATTTTACGCTGTGCAGCAAAACGCGATGGTAAATGTGCATAGTTAAAGACAGATAAGCGATCGGGTGAAAGCTCAATAATTCGGGCTATAGTTTTAGCAAACGTTTCTGGTGTTTGCAGCGGTAAGCCGTAAATTAAATCGACGTTAGTAGATACAAAGCCTAGTGCTTTTGCCCTAGCCATTAAGTCGAAAATAAATTGTTCGTCTTGCTCGCGGTTAACGGCAATTTGTACTTCTTTATTAAAGTCCTGCACACCAATAGACACTCGGTTAAACCCAGCTTCTTTTAAGGTATCCAACATACTTAACTCGATTTCTCGAGGGTCGACTTCAATAGAGTATTCACCAACGTCTGCAAAATTAAAGTGTTGTTTAATTAGCTTGCTCAGTTTAAGGATTTGTTCTGGGCTTAAAAACGTAGGTGTACCACCACCCCAATGCATTTGGGTTACCGTGTAATTTTTGAATAGTGGGGCACGTTTAATAATTTCAGTGGCCAGATACTCAATGTATTGGTCGGCTTTGTGTGAGTGACGAGTAATAATTTTATTACAACCACAGTAGTAACAAAGCTTGGCACAAAATGGAATATGTACATAAAGCGACAGTTTGTCTGATTTACTATTTTTAATTGATGTCAGTAAATTTTGCTCAGTAAAGGCATCGTCAAATTCTAGTGCGGTCGGGTAAGAAGTATAACGGGGACCGCTGTAATTGTATTTTTCGATCATCGACTGATCCCAACTAATCTGAGTGGGCTGCTTCAAGGCGTGTCCTCCAATGGGTAAATTAGCAACATACGAAGTATGCAATGTTCGTAATCAAATAACCTTGATCTAGGTTGTAAAAATGAATGTTGCTTATGGCGACGAGTGAAGTTTAGCGATAGCTGATATGGGATAATGACCAGACTGTGCAACAGATCACGGTTTGTATTTCAGACAAAGTAGATTTTTTAGGCAAGATTAATATGTTGAGTCCCTAAATTACGTGCCTTACCATCGTATCTCACTTCAGTAAATTGCACGTTACCACTGCGGTGTTTTAATACAATGCTGGTTGAACGAGTGCCGTATGCTTCATGTTGGATAAAAATAGAGGACAGTCGACGCTCCCATTCAAGGCTAATGCCCGTTTGAGGTAAATCTTGATCCCTTGGTTGCGAGGTATCGCGCATGATCGCCAGTAATTG
Organism: Shewanella sp. CAL98-MNA-CIBAN-0140; assembly: GCF_040309905.1. Classification (NCBI taxonomy): domain Bacteria; kingdom Pseudomonadati; phylum Pseudomonadota; class Gammaproteobacteria; order Alteromonadales; family Shewanellaceae; genus Shewanella; species Shewanella sp. CAL98-MNA-CIBAN-0140. The sequence continues at coordinate 27,953 of NZ_JBEOPI010000044.1, read as the reverse complement.
GTCTATGCAAGGTGATTGCATCTGGTTGATATAGTTTTGAAGCTGCTGTTGACCTTTAGCCATCTTAGGCCATATATCATCTAATGCCCCGTTGCTCACGGCGTGAAAACCTGAAGTAAGCCGAGTCGTGGTTAACATCTTACTGTTAAAGCAAAAGAGTTGTTGGTGTTGTTCGAAAACTAAATTAAACGGATTGTAATTGTCTGCATGTTCAATGAGCCATTGGCTATTGATATGATGTTTTGTGAGTGCATCAACGACTAATTCACCGCGACTGCGAACGCCATCTTGTTGTTCGATTGAACGAATATTAGTTAACCCAGCAAATTGACCTTGTTCATTGACCCCAATCCATGTTCCGCCGGCTTGTTTATCTTGTCCTGCGATAATAGCTGGCATGGTTGCCCAACGATAGGCGGGTTCGGTTGCTCGGTGATGAAATTCATCGCGATTGGCACAGACGATTAAGGGATAATCTGGATGCGCCTCAACGGCAATAAATAAAATACACATAGCTGCCCCTTTAAATATGTCGACACCATCATCATAACCTAGTTCATAGATCCTGATTAATGATGATGTTTATGTGTCGAAGCTGAGTCGTGATGATGTGAGCCCTGGGTGTCTGAGTGATGGTCTTGATCATGGGTATGTGGTGCTGATTTTAAGTTAATCATCAAACGGCTTAAAAAATCTCGAGGTCCAAGTCGAAGTAAGCTGGCGCCAAACAATAAAACGATCGCCACTAAGCCAATAATATTAGCTGAATCAGGCAGTTGTAATGTTAATGACGAGCTCAGGGGTAATTGATCTGCCACCATTAGCCCTACAAGTAAAATACCGCCTAACATGAGTCCTTGTTTCCAATTCATTAACTTCAATTGGCTAATACTGAGTACGGGTGCGGCCAATAAGGTAAAGGCCACTGCAATTTGGCTCCAACCACTGTAAGCCAAAGCAAGGGCTAAAATCACCGTGCCTAAATTACAAAAACGCATCGGTAAAAAGACTAAGAGTAAAATAAACACTTGCAATGCAGGGTTTTGTAACGGAACCGATGGATGACCGATGAGGTTTGCCAATACTAAGCTGAGGATAATCCATGGTGCACTGCGGTCGACTAATTGGCTAAAACCAAAATGCCATGGTGACTCAGATAAGGTTGGATGCGGGTCCGTCAGATCCACTTGCGTCAGGGTCATTAGTGCCCCAATGGTCAATAACCCCAGCGCTTGGTAAAGCGCAAACCAAGGGCCTAACAGTAATAAGGTAATTAATAATGCTTCTGGTCCAGCTAAACGCTGTAACCAACGCAGCCCTAAGGAGGAATGAGATGGTCGTAATCCTGATGCGAACCGAGCTGTAGCAATAAAGTAACTGCCTAATAAAATAGGTGAAATTGTCAGTAACCAACTAACGAATTGTTCTGAACCATGATTTTGATGAGCATGTTCGTGGCCGCCGGTGTCCATGAGGAGTAATAAAGCCAATAGTCCTAGACCAAGTAAGCTGCCGATACCTGCCTGATACTGATATTGGCCCTGTTTATCTTCATCTTGGTGGCCGTGAGGCTGATGTAACACCACATGTAAAATTGAACCCGTAACAAAGGCTTGCAAGTAAACGGTGTTTTCAAGGCTTAATTGAGTCAATAAATGCTCGCCAGCAAAGTAACCGACACTGGTTAATATCATCATGGCAACTAAAACCACACTAGCCCACCGAGTGCCAACTTGAGGCTTGAGTAACCACCAAATAGCGACACCAACAGGTAAGCGATGCATGATCACGCCTAAAGCAAGGAGTGCCGAATTACCTTCTTGTTGTGCCAAGACCATGGCTCCACCGTCAGTCATGGTATGCAGCAGCAGTCCGCCAATACCTAATGTGAGGGTGATGTTGTGAGTGATCTCTGAATATCGATGAAACAGCTTTTCACTGGCCGTAGGGCCCCAAACGCCAAGCATGACAAACAATAGCGTGATAAACCCACCATGCTCCAATAGTTCCGGCAAAATATGAATGAGGACTAGTCCGCCAAGGGAGACGAAAATAAATCCATCTAAGCCCTTTTGAAGTCCACTACCTGATGAGAAGAAGCGGTAAAAAAGAGGCCCAAACAGTAATGCAATACAGCTAGCGATTAGATAGAGCATGTTATCCAGAAATCAATCGAAAAAAACAACGCAGTATAACATTCTAAACCAGTATTGTAGTGTGTGAATATTTCAAGCTGAAAAAATTACACTTGGTTAGTTGTGAATATAGATCGAGTCATTGAAGATAAAGTAGAAAAAAGTTCATAAGATCATTGTGTTGGTAACTGTTGGCTGGTTATTTATCATGTGAAATTGTTTACAATTATTAGCGGCTATAGCCCTAAAGTCATCAATAAATTGGCTATCTGCATCGCTTATGTTACTGCGTTGAGTATACAATGTAGCCCATATTTCGTTAATTAAAAGATTGTCGTCCATGGATGTTTTTTCTGCAGCCGTCATGCTGTTCTTGATTATAGACCCGCTGGGTAATTTACCTGTATTTGCTTCCATATTGCGCCATCTTGATCCCAAAAAGCGCCGTAAAGTATTAATCCGTGAACTGTTGTTTGCGCTGGTCATTATGTTGTCATTTTTGTATACCGGTGAAGCCATCCTTAATTTTCTGGACTTACGTACTGAGTCCGTCAGTATTGCCGGTGGCATTATCCTGTTCCTAATCGCGATCAAAATGATCTTCCCCTCGCCGGGTGGCGTTGCCGGAATGGCAGCAGGTGAAGAGCCTTTTATTGTCCCGATGGCGATCCCTTTGATAGCGGGTCCGTCTATTTTAGCGGCATTGATATTACTGGCGCACACTGACAACAGCCGTATGACGGATTGGACGATTGCGTTAGTTTCTGCCTGGGGCATGAGTGCGTTTATCTTAATGTTTTATAAGTTGTTTACTCGCATACTTGGTGAGAAAGGTTTAATAGCGGTAGAGCGGTTAATGGGAATGGTATTGGTGATGATATCAGTACAAATGTTACTTGATGGGATATCAAAATACATTACCCACAGTGGCTTAAGTTAATTCTTACCGAGAGATATAACACTGAGTTAACTCTAGGGATACTAAACGATTATCAAGCAGCCGTTTTTTCTCGCTCACTGCGTTGATGTCTCTTGTAATAGACAGACTATTTATTGATAGGTCACCTCAACGCTGGATAATCAGCGGCTATCAAACAACCCTTTGTGCCGTGATCGAACGAGTATCGAGTTACAATAGGCCCCTATTGACGCGTTAATACGCCTCGTTAGCAAAAAAATGGCAAGTGTGCTCTGAAATTGATAAAAAGTAAGCCGCTTTTATCAATTTGCCTCAGCACTTATTCCCCGTGAAGGTAAAAAGCCGACTCGACAGAGTCGGCTTTTTGTTTGCTGAAGCTAGCTTAATAGCCTTTTTTATTAATTTTTAATCGAACGGATACATTTACATTAAAGAATGTCTAACTTAATTGTAACCCAGCAGTTGCAGCTGTTAATGTTATGTCATTATTGTTTGGGGTGAATTATGAAATACATTATCGTCACGTTGGGACTGGTTTTTATGACCTTGCAAGGGTGTCAAAATCAGTCGGCAGCATCGGCAGACGAACAAGCGGCCACTGTTGTGGTAGTCAAACCGTTAGTTAAAGATTGTGGCCCTAGCGGGATGCCACCTTTACGTGATCGCACTAAATTAACTGAAAATTTGCGGGCCCAAGGGCTAATCACCGCCGATATGGATCAAGCACAAATAGATAAAATTGTTGCTGATTACATCACTAAACGCCAAAAAGCATTTGAAAAATGCCATAAACCAACACCCAATACAGGTAAGTCGTAATGAGTAAGTTGACTAAATATCAAGGGTTAGCCATTTCAACGTTATTGCTTGCATGCACTAGCATGGCAGTACTTGCGGCTCCGCAAACGGGTACACCTGCTGATGGCGGGTTAATTAATGAACAACAAGTGCTGTATTGGTTGATTAAACGTGGTGAAGTGAGCGCCGACGCCAGTGAGGCCGTTAAACAAGCCGCTGTTGATGCCTTTGTGAGTCGAGGTCGTCATACAAGGTTTAAACCTGCCACTATTGAAGTCAAAGCTGAGCAACTGCGCATTAAACGCTCAGCGCAAAAAAACACTAATAGTGCTCAATATGCCGCGGCCAATAACAAAGTCTTAGCCGATCAAGATATCACCAAAACAGTAAAGGTTTTAGCTGTATTGGTGGACTTTCCAGACTTACCACACGATGCTAACCAACTTGAGGCTGGTGATACCGACATGTATTACAGCAGCTTTCCAGCATCCCATTATCAGCAACTATTATTTTCAGAAAGCGGTTTTGTAGGCCCAAGTAATCAAACTCTGCAATCGGCTTATCAGTATTTTCAGGCCGTGTCGGGTAATAGCTTTTATTTTACCGGCCAAGTGCAAGACTGGGTAACCGCAGACAACAATGCCGCTTATTACGGTGGTAATGATGTTGATGAAAATGACAAGGCAGTACCTGAGCTCGTCAAAGAAGCGGTGACCAAAGCCGTGCAAAACATGACTGACCTTGAATTAGCCCAATACGATATTGAAGACCCTTTTGATATAGATGGCGACGGTAATTATGATGAAGCAGATGGTATTATTGATCACGTGATGCTATTTCATTCTAGCATTGGTGAAGAAGCGGGTGGCGGAGTGTTAGGTACTGATGCCATTTGGTCGCACCGTTTTTATGTCGATTCGAATACCAATGGTTATATCATTCCTGGCCGTGGCGGTCTTAAGGTGTTTGGTTATACCGTGCAGCCTATCGATTCTGCTGCAGGAGTATGTACTCACGAGTTTGGTCATGATTTAGGCTTGCCGGATGAGTATGACACCACTAATAGCGGCGACGGTTCACCCGTAGGTTCTTGGTCGTTGATGTCTGGCGGTAGCTGGACGGGTAGCATTGCGGGTGCTCAACCCAGTGGTTTGAGTCCGTATGCAAAATCCTTCTTACAGCAAAAATACAAGGGTAAATGGGTTAATGAACAATATATATCACTGGCCGATTTAACCAGCAGCGGTACCGCTGTGAAGCTTAATCATGCTGTTAATACTGATGCGGTAAACCAGCTATCAATCGCGCTCCCTGCGGAGGACATTACGTTTAAAGCGCCATTAACCGGTCAATATCAATATTATTCAGGTCAAGGCAACCTGATCAATAATGCCATGTCATTTGATGTGACATTACCATTAGCGACGCCGTTATCCTTATCTTTTCAAGCCCATTGGGATATTGAAGATGATTATGATTATGTGCAGGTATTGGTTGATAGCGTTGCCATAGAAGGTAACCACACGAACAATACAAATTCAGTTTATCCTACGGTAAAACATTCGATTAGCGGTAAGTCGAGCGACATCAGTACCGCGTATGGAAGCGATTCTTGGGTGGACCTAAATTTTGATTTGAGCGCATATGCCGGTCGTGATGTGCAAATCAGTGTGGTGTACAAAACCGATGAAGCCGTTGGCGATTATGGTATGGCGATTGATGATATTCAATTAACCAACCAAGACACGGCATTTTATCGCGATGGAGCCGAAACTAACGCCGTGGCAACCTTATCTGGTTTTAGCCGCATTGGAGATAACCTTCCTGGTAAAGCAAGACGTTACATTGTGCAATTACGCAGCCACCAAGGTGTAGACGCTGGGCTGGTTTATGACAACTATGAAGCGGGTATATTGTTGTGGTTAGAAAACTTTAATCAAACCGATAACAATGTGTCATCGCATCCCGGAAAAGGGCTAATTGGTGTGGTAGATGCAGACCAAAACCTGATTGGCAGTCAGCCTACCGATGTGCAAATTCGCGATGCAACATTTAGCTTATTTGCCCAAAGTAGTTATAGCGGTGACAACCACTTAGCGGCAGAATCACTATTTGATGACAATCGTGACTACAGTGCGCCGTTAAAACCTCAGTCAGGTATTATTTTGCCTGAGTTAGGCTTTACCATACAAATCACCGAGCAAGCCAACGACAGCAGTACAGCAACCATTGAGTTTGCCTTGTCTGATAGCAGCGTATTGCCACCCGTTACGCTTACGGCCGACATTAATGCGCAAGCCATTGGTGCTGATGTGAGCTTTAATGCGGTGGTCAGTGGCGGCAGTGATTACACTTACCTATGGTCGTTTGGGATAAATAGTGCCACCAGTACCGATACTGCGCCAAGTTACACATACTCTGTATCGGGCGACTATATTGTCAGTGTTATTGTCAAAGATGGTGCGGGTAATACTGTGACGGCAACAGAAACAGTACGCGTGGTTATTCAGCCTATAGCGGCATTTTCTTTATCTCAAACTGAATTTACTGTGATGTTGACTAACACGTCTAGCCAAGGTTTTGGTCATTTGACTTATCTATGGGATTTTGGCGATAACAGTACTAGTACGGCGCAAAACCCAAGCCATACTTATACAGCAGCAGGTACTTATACCATTACGTTAGTGGCCACAGACTCTGTTGGTAATGTTGTTACGGTCAACCAAGCCGTAAACGTATTAGCGTCAATAGAGACTGTTGCTACGCCAGTTACAACAGACAGTGATAGCGGTGGTGGTAGTTTGGGTTGGTTAAGTGTGTTGATGCTGAGCTTGTTAGGATACTGGCGTAAGCGGGTTTAATCCTAACAATACAAAAACGCCCATAAGGGCGTTTTTTGTTTTAAATTAATAACATTAGATTATGAGATAGGGTTAACGAGCACACTAAGCGCTTTGATTAATATAATCGACCGCCGCAGGCAGAAATATTTCGCTAACAATAAGTTGTGAGTCATGTAAATTAAAGTAGCGTCTACGGCCCCATAAGCTGCTGTTAACGTGTTGATTTAAGCTGGTGGCTAAGGCTGCTAAACGGCCACAGGTTTTAAACTGGGCGACTTCAATATTGCCTGGCGTAATGTCTGGGCTAGTAAACAATAATTCACCCAAAGACCGAGTGCCAAGGCGAGTAAAATCATTGTATTGATTGTCATTGCGCTGAGTGCTTAAAATGGTTTGTGGGATCAGTGTTCGGGCAAATACCCATGGGATACCGTCAAGACACAATAATACCTCACGGACCCAAACAGGGTCAGTCTGAGCCGGGAACTCATCTGCTAGAGGCTCAAGTAAATGCTCGCCTAACACTTTTACTTCAAAATGATTACAGTGTGTCTTAAGGCGCAGGGTCAAACTCCCCGTTGCTAATAACCATTCTTTAAGCTGGCTATCGGGCAATGAATCGATTTTTTGTGGCGAAAACCAATGAATTGATTCACCATAAGGAAAGCTAATACTGGTCACATTCATCTAAAACTCGTTACAATATATCTCAACGGCATTAGTCTATCATGTCAAAGATGAGCAAACACTCTAAGGGAGTGGCCAATATGGCTTATTTAATTAACGTTCCACATTGACGGAGTTTGTTTCACTATGAAAAAATTGGTTTCAACGTTAGTTATGCTGTGTTGTTTTGCATTTAATGTCCATGCAGCAGATGAGCAAGCCCTCGAAGATTATGCTTATTACGGCTTTGAGCCGGACATTGTGACTAACTATATTTCGAATCGAAAAAAGTTAGGTTTTGTTAAAATCAGTGTTGAATTGATGGTAAAAGATCCAAACGATTTAATGAGCTTAGAGCATCACGATCCTTTGCTACGTTCGGCCATTGTTGAAATTTTAGGTAATCAGTCCGAAGAAAAGGTTAAATCCTTATCTGGAAGAGAAGACATTCGCCGTGAATGCTATGAGACGGTCAATAGCCTAATGGAGCAAGAAGTCGGTCGCTCTATTGTGGTTAATTTATTATTCACTAAGTATTTATACGATTAATGACCCGTTCAACGACACCGCCAGTGCGAGCCAAACATGATACCGCTAAGCGTCCGCCAAGCCGGTCGACTGCCAACATTAACCGCGCCTCGGTAAAGTTCAGCAAGCCTGTCTTATCAAAAGCATTGCATCCGCGTAATGCCCATCAACAGGGTTACGACTTTGCCGCATTAATAAGCGCTATGCCAGCGCTAGCCTCTTTTGTACGTCCAAACCCTTATGGTAATGATTCTATCGATTTTGCCGACCCTAAAGCGGTAAAAAGCCTCAATGCGGCATTGCTGCTGAGCGAGTATCACATTAATGGCTGGAATATTCCTGACGGATATTTGTGCCCACCGGTGCCTGGTCGAGTGGACTATTTACATTACATTGCTGATTTATTAGCGGTCAAAGGCAAGGTGGTTAAAGGGGCGCGTATTCGCGGATTGGATATCGGCACCGGTGCAAATGGTATCTATCCGTTACTTGGGATCCAAACCTATGGTTGGCAATTTGTGGCGTCGGATATTGATCCTGTCTCTATCGCTAATGTCGCCAAGATTGCACAACAAAATTCAAAGATTGCCACGCATTTGCAGTTAAGATTACAGCATCAACCCGAGCATATCTTTAACGGTCTGATTGCTACCGATGAACAGTTTGATGTCACTTTGTGTAACCCGCCGTTTCATCGTTCACTCGCTGAAGCATCTGAGGGATCATTACGTAAAGTTAATAATTTAGCCAAAAATAAGCAACAAAACCAGGGGCAAAAATCGCGTAAGTTAGCGGCAAGCCAAGCTAAGCCTACGCTTAATTTTGGTGGTCAAAAAGCAGAGCTATGGTGTGAGGGCGGTGAGCAACAATTTTTAGCTAATATGATCAAACAAAGCCGAGATTATGCTAACCAAGTGCTATGGTTTACCTCATTAGTCTCAAAGTCAGAAAACCTCAAACCTTGTTATCAATTACTCAAACAAGTGAACGCCGTTGAGGTGAAAACCATCGAGATGACACAAGGTAATAAAGCGACCCGCATATTAGCGTGGAGCTTTTTAAGCCCTGCATTACGTCAACAATGGGTCGCATTGCGTCCTTAATCCTTCGCTGCATCAAATGTTATCGTTTCACTGCCGTGATACACCAAAAAGTGCCGCCCTTTGGCGCGAGCAATTAGGGTAATACCCATTTGCTGGGCTAAGTCTAAGCCCATTTGGGTCACGCCACTGCGCGACAGTAGTACCGGTATGCCCATCTTGGCAACTTTAATGACCATTTCAGATGTCAGTCTACCTGTGGTGTAAAAAATTTTATCATGTCCCGATTGTTGATCTAACCACATATCTCCGGCGAGAGTATCGACGGCATTGTGGCGGCCAACATCTTCAACAAAGGCTAAAATTTTCTCGTCTTTGCATATTCCGCAGCCGTGGACGGCGCCGGCATTTTTGTAGGTTTCATTATAGGCATTAATGTTGCCGAGTAAGGCATAAATAGTCGATTGCTTTAATGCCGGTGTCGGCAATGATATCTTATCTAAACCTTCTAAAAACCCCCCATAAACCGTGCCTTGGCCACAACCGGATGTGACGGTTTTTTCGGCTAACTTCTGCTCAATATCCTCAGAGACCTCTTGGGTGATCACCGCAGCTGAGCTGACATCCCAATCAACAATAACCGATTCAAGTAAACTTAACTCACTAATAAACCCTTGGTTTTTTAAGTATCCAAGCGTTAGGGACTCTGGTTTTGCACCCAATGTCATTAAGGTCACAATGGGACGCCAATTTAAGTACACAGTTAATGGGCGTTCACAGGCGACAAATTTATCGACGACTTGACCTAGCTCGTTTACGGCTTTGACTGCAATGGTCAGCGGTACCTGAGTCTTGGTTTTAACAAATTTTATCGCGTTGCGCTGCAAAGATGTGGCTGAAACAGATTGAATCATAAGCGAGTTAGCCTCTAAGTGGGTGTTTCATTAATGGGAGTAGGCCGTGTTTGCCTGCTTCATCACCTAATAAGCATAGCAATTATTATTCCCTTAACTTAAAACAACTTACCTAAGCGTGATCTGGCGCAAATCTTGACAAATTCAATGTTATTGGCGTGTATTTATGTCCCACCTAAAATTGCATAGTGGACATATTGTCCTATTATTACTAATAATTTCGGGATCTAGTTCAAAGTTATTTTTACTTTCTAGTTGGCATCATTTTTGCTGCTACTTTAATAATAAAGAAATCAATCTAGTGTATTTCAATACACATATTCATGTCAGAGGTAAGCATTCCATGCAACACACCGACACGATTTGGCCAATGTATGTTTCACTCAAAAAAGTGCAAACCCAAGTAGGGCGTTGGACATCAGTCCGTTGGGAGCTTGACCAAATGATTCCTGCCACGCTAGAACAGCCTGACAATGGTGTTTTGGTTAAATTGGCATTACACAAAGATGAACGTGGTAGTTATCGCATCAATCTTGATATGGATAATTCAACACTTTTTATCGTATGCGACGAACTGATTGATGGCACATGGGTTCCTGCGATGATTTCAGCTGACCAATATGTCAGCGCTGGCTGTCTTGAATCAGATACTCCGGTGCTCAATATCCCAATGCCTGGTGCAATAGCTTGTTGGATAGAAGCATTTATCACTCGTCACGGCGAGGTCGAGATCAGTGCCCATAGACGTAAGCATGTTAACCGTCGTAAAAATGAAGGACCCAGCGCTAATCACTCAGGGAAAATGCAATGAATGATAAGGCTGAAGGATTAATTAACCGTTGGGAGCTTAGGCGTCAGCGGGTCGCTGAAGAGGCTGAACAAGAAGCGCTGCTGCAGCACACGCTAGATCATGCTGATGACACAGACACGCTACCAGCGGAAACGCTGCAAGACGTTAGCACAATAGACCATGAGCCCGATGAGGTGACAGAGTCTGAGCCGTTACCTGACCCGAGTACTATTGAAGTTGGCGGCAGTTTTGCGCGTTTTATGGCCAAAAGTGTTGACCCAACGACTAAAGCCGCAGCGCTGCGAGCGTTATGGAAACAACCGCAATACGGTCATATCGATGGGCTACTTGAATATGCGCTGGATTATACAAATCAACCGTTACTCTCTGCGGATGTCTCAGCCGAGTTGGCCAATAAAGTATTTCGTTATGTCATTGAAAAAGAACAGCCTGAGCCAGAATTAGATGCTGACTTAGCACAAACCGATTTAGCACAAACTGACTTAGCGGAAACAGCACTGGCTGAACAAACCGACTCGATAACTGAAGAGGAGCAAATTGTTTTAGCCGATGAAAATGCACCACAGATTGCAGCGTTATCGTCACAAGAACAACCGCTTTGTCACGATGATGACCTGATAAAGCAAGCTGCCGCCAGCGATGAGGCGAAAGCGTAATACCGACAGTCACTAAATAAATGTGACACCGATAAAAGCCGTTATTTAACGATTTAGCACGAGTTAGAGTTAATTAATGATAGTCAATTAATGACCAGCAATAAGCGTCAACAGTGAACTGAGCTACCACTGTTAATGAGGTATAAAAACCGAGAATTGGGAACGCAATGAGTATTAGAAAAAACCAGCCACAGCTGAAACAAGCACGACAACAGGTAATGGCGAATACGCAGATTTTGCAAAATTTAATTCCGCCTACTGTCAGCTATACCACCAAGGGGCATGTGCTCGTTATTGGGCCTGAAGATCTGGCGCGTTTAGCGGCGGACAAATTGTCCACTATGGCAAGCCGGGTTATTTTGGCCAATGAAGCGATCACTAGCCAAGACGAAACCCACCTTGAAGCAGTAATGAATGCGGCCACTGATGTCGAAAGTTATTACAATAAATTGGCAAGCGTTAAAGGTTTTCTAGGACAGTTTCAGGTTAAAGTGGAAGGTGAAAGCGGTATCACAGAGTTAAGTGTGGTCGCCATTCGTCAAGCGCATTTTGATATCGTGCTCGATTTAAGCCACAGTCCCTGCATCAGCCTTGAAATGCTTCCACCGGGTTACTTTTATGTTGGCCAAGACTCCGCGTTACTTGCTGATGCAATTGCCAACATTCCAGACTTAATCGGTGAGTTTGATAAACCGCGCTATGTTCGGGTTAACAGTGATATTTGTGCCCATGACAAACACGGCTTAAACGGTTGTAACCGTTGTTTAAACTTTTGTCCTGCCGATGCCATTAGTAGCGTAGCGCATAAAATTGAAATTGATCCTTATCTTTGTCATGGCGCAGGCAGTTGTACCAATGCATGCCCAACAGGGGCGTTAAGTTACGATTTACCCACCCCAGCATCACTGCATACTTACCTTGAAAAGCTAGTCAGTCGTTATCGCCAAGAAGCACAAACTGCACCGGTTATTTTATTTCATGACAATGAAGCGGGTGCCGAATGGATTACGGAACAGCTCAGTGGTGACGTTTTACCTGTCGCAATGGAAGAAATCACCGTGGCGAGTATTGACCATTGGTTGGCAGCATTAGCTAATGGCGCACGGGAAATTTTAATCTTACAAACGCCGACAACAGCACCAACATTACTGCAAATGCTTAAAGGTGAGTCAGCATTAGCGAATCGTATTCTCGATCAAATGGGCCAGCCACAACGGATCCGGTTAATTACCCCGTCAGAGCTAAGCCAATTAGATGATGTGCTAGCGGTTAGTTTAGCTTGGCCAGTGATAATGCCGATGACCTTAAACGCTATCGAACCTAATACCAATGTGAAACGCAGTATCGTGTTTCAAGCTATTGACCACCTTAATGGCCAAGCCGCAGGTGTTGATGATGTGTTAGCCATGGCGAATATTCCATACGGTATGGTGAGCATAAACAGCGACAAGTGCACATTATGCATGTCGTGTGTGGCCACGTGTCCAACACAAGCGTTAAAGGATGGTGGCGATTCACCGGCACTTAAGTTTGTCGAGCAAGATTGCGTCCAATGTGGGTTATGCGAAGCCGCCTGTCCCGAAAACGTGATTAGCTTAGTGCCACAAATCAACTTCAATCAGTCTGCAAGACAACAAGTTCAAATGTTAAAGCAAGAACCCCCATTTGAATGTATCCGATGCGGTAGCGAATTTGCGACTCAATCAATGATACATAAAGTAATTGAGATGGTGGGTGAACATAGCGCATTTAGCGCTAATATTGAGCGTTTGAAAATGTGTGGCGATTGCCGTGTAAAAGACATGTTTGAAGACATCCTTGACGATCCAGAAAAGCAATTGCAATAAGAGATCTGCTATGACAGAAACAGGAAGAAAAGTAAGTGAGAATGATCAGTTAAGAGCCGATATATATCAGCTACTGGCTGCGTTATTACGCCGCCAACCAAGTGCTGAATTATTGCAGTTTTTAGCTGATTTAGAGGTAGAAGCCGAAGAAGGCAATACCATGAGCCAAGCATGGCATGCGTTAAAACTCGCGGCATCAAACAGTGACACCAACACATTAGAAGATGAATATTTTGCCATTTTCTTAGGCGTTGGCAGTGGCGAGATTATGCCTTATGGCAGTTGGTTTATGACCGGGTCGTTAATGGATAAACCCTTAGCGGCATTGCGTAATGACCTAATGCAACTGGGTTTTGAACGTGAAGATAACGTCAAAGAGCCAGAAGACCATGTCGCCGCGTTATGTGAAGTCATGGGCTGCCTAATTTTAGAGGCGCCAGGTTACCGCCAATTAGCGTTTTATCAACGCCATATTGGCAGTTGGATTATGCATTTTTGTGACAATTTAGCCAAAACACCAAGTGCTATTTTTTACCAAAGCGTAGCACAATTAGCTCAAGCATTTTTCACCGCTGAAGCCAATGAATTTGAACAGCTAAGTTTAGATATTCCGGTGAATTGTCCAGGTAGTGCTGATTTAGATCCGCTTGAACAAGAAGTTGTACAAATTAATTAAACCGGGTGATGGCATATTCTGCCTCATCTTTTTATCAACAAGGAGACAATATGAAGAAGCAAGCTTCCGACATGGGTCGTCGTCAAATGCTAAAAGCATTAGCGCTCGGCAGTGCGGCAGGTGCTGTGGCCAGTGTCAGTGCACCCGCACTTGCGCAAGTCACTAAACCGTCTGCAGAGCCTACGAGCAGTAACTATCGCGAAACTGAGCATATCCTTAACTACTATGCTTCGTTAAGAAAATAACAAAGGAGAGTGTGTGATGCGATTAACCCGCAAAACAGACACGGCCGCCAAAGCTGAAAAGTTAGGCCTAGGTCTCAACCGACGTCAATTCCTCAAGTCTGCCAGTTTGGCAACGGGTGGAATTGCTGCGGCTTCAATGCTTGGCGCTGGAATGATGCGTAAAGCTGAAGCGAAAGATGTACCCCATGATGCACCAACAGAAGTAATACGGACTATTTGTTCACATTGCTCGGTTGGTTGTGGTGTTTATGCCGAAGTTCAAAATGGCGTGTGGACAGGGCAAGAGCCTGCGTTCGATCATCCATTTAACGCTGGTGGACATTGTGCCAAAGGCGCGGCATTGCGCGAGCATGGTCATGGTGAAAAACGTCTTAAATATCCAATGAAACTTGAAGGAGGAAAGTGGAAAAAACTTTCTTGGGAACAAGCGATTGAAGAAGTTGGTCAACGAGCCCTTGATATCCGTCAAGAGTCTGGTCCTGATTCAGTTTACTTTATGGGTAGTGCTAAGTTCTCAAATGAACAAGCTTATATGTACCGCAAATTAGCGGCAATGTGGGGCACGAACAACGTCGACCACTCTGCACGTATTTGTCACTCTACCACGGTAGCCGGTGTTGCAAACACTTGGGGTTACGGTGCGCAAACGAACTCATTTAATGATATTCGTAACTCGAAAGCGATGATGTTCATCGGTTCGAATCCTTGTGAAGCTCATCCAGTTGCTATGCAACACATCCTTGAAGGTAAAGAGCGCGGCGCGAAAATTATCGTTGTCGACCCTCGTTTTACCCGAACTGCAGCTAAGTCTGACGAGTTCGTGCATATTCGTCCTGGTACGGATATTCCTTACATTTACGGATTATTGTGGCATATTTTTGAAAATGGCTGGGAAGATCAAACGTTCATCGACCAACGTGTATACGGTATGGAACGTATCCGTGAGGAAGTGAAGAAGTGGAACCCACAAGAAGTTGAACATGTTGCTGGCGTACCTGAAAAGCAAATGTATCGTGTAGCGAAACTGCTTGCAGAAACTAAGCCAGGTACAGTGGTTTGGTGTATGGGTGGTACTCAACATCACATTGGTAATGCTAACACTCGTGCATACTGTATCCTTCAGTTAGCGCTAGGTAATATGGGTGTTTCTGGTGGCGGTACTAACATTTTCCGTGGTCACGATAACGTTCAAGGTGCAACTGACTTTGGTCTATTGTTCGATACGTTACCAGGTTACTACGGCTTAACCTCCGGCTCATGGGGCCATTGGTGTAACGTTTGGGACTTAGACTTTGATTGGGTTAAAAACCGTTTCGACCAAGAGCAGCATTTAGAGCAAGATCCGATGACGTCTACAGGTATCCCATGTTCTCGTTGGCATGATGGTGTACTGGAAGATAAATCTAAGATTGCACAGAAAGATAACATTCGTATGGCATTCTTCTGGGGTCAATCTGTTAACACCGAAACCCGTGGCCGTGAAGTGCGTGAAGCATTGAATAAAATGGACACAGTCGTTGTTGTGGATCCTTTCCCAACAATGGCCGGTGTTATGCACGAACGCCAAGATGGCGTGTATTTATTACCTGCGTCAACTCAGTTTGAAACTTACGGTTCAGTATCTGCTTCAAACCGTTCACTACAGTGGCGTAGCCAAGTCATTGAACCATTATTCGAGTCTAAGCCTGACCATGTGATCATGTACAAGCTGGCGAAGAAGTGGGGCATTGATGCTGAATTCTGTAAGCATATTAAAGTGAATGGCGATGAGCCGTTGATTGAAGATATGACACGTGAGTTCAACAGAGGTATGTGGACCATTGGTTACACTGGCCAAAGTCCTGAACGTTTGAAAATGCACCAAGAAAACTGGGGCACTTTCGACATTAACTCACTTGAAGCACCTGGCGGCCCAGCTAAAGGCGAAACTTATGGTTTACCTTGGCCATGTTGGGGCACCCCAGAAATGAAACATCCAGGTTCGCAAATCTTGTATCGCACTGACCGCGAAGTTAAATTCGGTGGCGGTAACTTCCGTGCTCGTTATGGTGTTGAGCATAATGGTACTAACATTCTTGCTGAAGGTTCTTTCTCAAAAGGTAGTGAAATCGAAGATGGTTACCCAGAGTTTACTGCAGACATGCTTAAACAGCTTGGCTGGTGGGATGACCTAACTGCTGAAGAAAAAGTTCATGCTGAAGGTAAAAACTGGAAGACTGATATTTCTGGTGGTATTCAGCGCGTGGCAATCAAGCATGGTTGTATGCCTTACGGTAACGCTAAAGCGCGTTGTGTTGTTTGGAACTTCCCGGATGATATCCCGATTCATCGCGAGCCGTTATATACCCCTCGTCGTGACTTAGTGGCTAAGTATCCAACTTATGAAGATCGTATGGTGGCTCGTCTACCAACACTTTATAAGTCTATTCAAGAGAAAGACTTTGCTAAAGACTTCCCTCTTGCAGTAACAACCGGACGTTTGGTTGAGTTCGAAGGTGGTGGTGAAGAAACCCGTTGTAACCCATGGCTTGCTGAACTACAGCAAGAAATGTTTATCGAGATCAACCCAGCAGATGCTGCAGATCGCGGTTTACGTGATGGCGATGATGTGTTTGTCCACAGTCCAGAAGGTGCCAAAATTACCGTTAAGGCAATGGTGACACCGCGTGTTATTGCGGGTGAATGTTTTATGCCATACCACTTCGCGGGTGTGTTTGAAGGCAAGAGTTTAGCCGAAAACTACCCAGAGGGTACTGTGCCTTACGTGATTGGCGAAGCTGCCAATACCGTCATGACTTATGGTTATGACGTCGTCACGCAAATGCAAGAGACCAAAGCTAGCTTGTGTCAGATAAGCAAAGCCTAAACACTTGATGAGGAGATAAGCCATCATGGCAGTCATGAAATTTCTGTGTGACACCAAACGCTGCATCGAGTGTAACGGTTGCGTCACAGCATGTAAAAACGAAAACGACTCTGCTTTAGAGTGGGGTATTCAACGTCGCCGCGTGGTGACACTTAACGACGGCGTTCCTGGAGAAGCGTCAATCTCAGTCGCATGTATGCATTGTACCGATGCACCTTGTATGGCGGTATGTCCGGCCGACTGTTTCTACCGTACCGAAGACGGCATTGTGCTGCATAACAAAGATACGTGTATCGGTTGTGGCTATTGCTTCTATGCTTGCCCATTTGGCGCACCACAGTTCCCTCAAAAGAGTGCATTTGGTAGCCGTGGCAAAATGGATAAGTGTACTTTCTGTGCGGGTGGCCCAGAAGAAGATCATTCAGAAGCCGAGCGCTTAAAATACGGTTCTAACCGTATTGCAGAAGGCAAATTACCCATGTGTGCTGAGCTTTGTTCAACCAAAGCGTTGTTGGCCGGTGATGCAGGCATAGTGTCTGATATTTACCGTCAACGTATGGCCGCTCGTGGTAATCCAAATGTGATTTGGGGCTACAATCCTAAAACAGGCGAAATGATCTAACCCAGAGCAATGGCTGCGATAATTATCGCAGTCATATAAGGAGTGACAATGTTAACTTTAACGTTAAACAAATCACTGCGCAGGATGTTTGCTCTGTTGGTTCTGTGTATGGGATTGGGATTGGTTATGTCGCCGGTGTATGCCGCCGATGAACAATCAAGTCAGCAACAAGCAAAGTCTAAAACCAGTGATGCAGATCTCTGGCGCGCAGTAAAAGCCGGCGAACCAGGATACAGTACAGACAAAGGTCTTGATGCTGATGTGCTGATTAATGTCGCGGGTAATGAAGGTAAGATATTGCGAAATACTTACCTAAAACCCGCACTTGGTTTAGCCGTTATAGGGGTTTTTGCGGCCTTTTTAGTGTTTTACTTAGTCAATGGTCCATCAACACTGAGTAAAGGCTTTTCGGGTAAAATGGTACTTCGCTGGAGCAAAAGTGATCTTTGGTTACATTGGACGATGGCGATATCTTGCCTAATCATGATGCTAACTGGATTGGTCATTATGCTTGGGCGGCATGTCTTAGCCCCTTATGTCGGTGACGGCATTTGGGCGGGGGTCATCGCCTTTAGTAAGTTTTCCCATGATTGGTCTAGCCCCATTTTTATGGTGTCTTGGCTGTTGTGCATCATCAAGTGGATGCCACTACAAACCTTCAAAATGTATGACTTGAAATGGTTTTTATTGGTCGGTGGTTACATTAACTTTGGCCCATTTAAAGGCAAGCACCCAGACAGTGGGTTTGCCAATGCGGGTGAAAAAATGTGGTTCTGGACCTTAGCTATTTTCGGTCTTAGCATCAGTGCCACAGGGATAATCTTAGTATTTCCCCTGCTCGATTTACCACGTGAGCTGTCAATGCTCGCACTCCTTGTGCATGGCGTAAGTGCAGTAATTTTAATCGCGTTTACCATAGTGCATATTTGGATGGCGACCGTACTCAGTGAAGGTAGTATGGAGAATATGGTGTCAGGCTATTGCGACGAAAACTGGGCTTCGCAGCACCACAATATGTGGTACGACGAAATCAAAGCAGATGGTTCGTTAAAATACAAAGAGTAAAGCAGTCATACTGGTGTTAACACACTCGTATATTGCCGAAATAAAACACCTTGTTGGGTAACTAACAAGGTGTTTTTTTGTTTAGGTTCTTTCTAAGGGGGGGGGGGGTCAATAGCATTTTGGTGTTGCCCGCAATGTGAAACTGGGCGGTTACCGTTTATGGGATTAATCTCGCTATTAAAAATAGTCGAGCGTGAAGCTTGTTCTGAGGCTGTCGGGTTAAATGCGTAAAATTGAGTGGTGTGCCCTATGAAACGGCGTGCTTAGTTAATACACAATTAGCTGAGACGACAGCGCACATCATTACGCAGGAAAATTATGATGCAGTACAGTAACAGGACAATAGAAAGTGATGAAACAGCTCAAAGCCTAGCTTAAAAGATGTCATCAGAAAAAACGATTAGCCGAGTTTTTGTGCAAAAAACTACCGACAAAAAGCAAATTTCTATAGCATCTTACGCTAAGTAAGGCGTTACCGATTAATGTGGCTGTGGCATCGGCCAAATCCAATAAGCAATGTATGCATCGCAAACAGCGCAACGCATAAATACTAGAACGTTAGGTTTCTAAGGATGGGATCATTTGAGTGAATTTATTACCGCAATTTGGCCATTACTCTGTCTTTCGATGTTTCCTTTGGCTTTATAGTATTTGGTGGTGGCTAAACGTGTTTTAAATCTCTTGGAGTCTGCCCCTCCGAAGTTTGGCTTGAACGGGGAAACCTTCAACTTATCAAAAATAAACCCATCAGTAACTCTGATAAGTTTATGGTGTTTATACTAGAAGCAGATTACAGTTTGCTCAAGGATGAAAGCTATCGAGGAAAGGTCATTTACTCAGGCCTCTTTTAATTAGCGGGCGTTTGATCCTAGTTTTTGCATTTATATCACCAATAGTCATTGGCCGAAAATAAATATAACACGCTGCTAAATTCATATTCACTAAGGCTGTTATGCCGTTTGCTGAGCAAATCGCCCGCCAGCACTTGGTTCACTTATTAGCAGGGCGTTAGACCCTAAAATGAGAAATAAAATCATGAAGATAATGAGTCTTGATCATGTTGGTATTCGAGTAATGGAGTTTGATAGAGCGATCAGATTTTATGAAAAACTGGGGTTTTCGGTAACTAGGCAAGACTCGAAAGAGCATGTTGTGGTACTGAAACATGACAGTGGAGTAGAAATAAATCTCTTGGATAGCGGTAGCAATGATAATAATCAGAAGAACGTACTAATGGATGTTGAAAACAAATATCCTGGTTATACGCATTATGCATTAGAAGTTAACTCTGCTGTAAACGCGAAACAGTACCTAGAGTCTATTGGATTAGTCGTTACTGAAGGACCCGTTACCTTTGGTGATGGTAAAACATCTATTTTCATTCGCGATCCAGATAAAAATGTTATTGAATTGACACAACTTCCATAGGTACAACGATGGCAACTAAAAATAATGTTGATAATCCCGTTGATAATAGCTTTGAGTACGCTATGTCGCAGCGAGGCAATCCGGTTGATGATCCACTTGCGGCCATTAAAACGATGCGTTTAGAGCAACTGGCGGTATGTCGCCTAAAAGCAGTGAAAGAAATGCAAGCTATGGGCGATAAAGCGACAAAGAGTAAAGTAAAAACCGATGACTAAGAAGCTGTAACTCACGTTGTACTATTACTTATAATATTGAGCTGTCAGTAAATAATAAACATTGGTCTAGTCTTTAGTTTACTTTATTTGCAGGAAAATGAGGATAACTATGGCTAGGTTTAGCTTGCTGATGGTGTGCTTAACACCTAACCATTCTATTTTGTGTGCCTATTTAGCTTGATTGATATCAAGCTTATATTGCCGGGTTAAATCCGCTATTTCCTTCATTTTTCATCTTCCTCTCACTTCATAATGCTCAATCTGCTAAACAATATTCCCAATTTATCAACTGGAATAATCGAAGACTATCGTAATGAATGCTGAAAGAGACTATGTTGAATACTATAACAATGAATGGCTTAGTTTAATTTGTCGCTAATGTTACCGATTATAACAATGGATGGCTTAACTTAGCTGCTTGTGAATAGCCAGAAGGTTAAGGAGTAGTATGTGGAGTGGCGTAGGAAAGCTTAAGTGCTGGGTAAATCGACTGCTTGGGGATGTGGGGGTGGTTTTTTATCTATCAATATTTCTGATTGTTGCCTTTTTGACGGTTGCGGCTGTCGATCCTGATGAAACACAAAGGTTGGCACAGAAAGCATTGAATGCGACGACGAGCAATTTTGGTTGGTTGTATCTTCTGACCAGTAGCGGTTTTGTGCTCTTTACTTTGGGCTTGGCTTTTTCTCGATTCGGCATTATTCGCCTTGGTCTTGATGATGAACCTCCTGAATTTAGTTTTAGCAGCTGGCTGGCGATGATCTTCTCCGGTGGAATGGGGGTTGGTTTGGTCTTTTGGGGGGTAGCAGAGCCGATACTTCATCTTAGTTCACCGCCTTTAGGAATAGGCGCGCCAGGCTCGGTAGAAGCTGCGCAGACGGGTATGCGTTATGCCTTTTTTCATTGGGGCCTGCATCAGTGGGCCAACTTTACGGTGGTGGGGCTGGCCATTGCCTATGTGAGGTTTCGTCACAACAGTCGTGGTTTAATTAGCGAAACTTTTCGGCCCTTGTTGGGAGACCGTGTCGATGGCGGTTGGGGAAATGCGATTGATATTTTGGCGGTGCTTTCTACTATTTTTGGTGTGGCAACGACGCTCGGGCTGGGGGCGTTACAGATTAATAGTGGTCTGTCTCGGCTCTCTGGTATGCCTTACGGCATCACGCCCCAGTTACTGATCATTGCCGGACTCGGCTCGTTGTTCATACTGTCAGCCATGACGCCATTAAATCGCGGCATACGTTACTTGAGTAATGCCAATATGGTGTTGGCTGCAGGTCTATTGCTGTTTGTTTTAATGCTTGGGCCTACGGCTTTTATCTTCAGTGAATTGACCCAAACTATGGGCGAATACGTGGGTAATATCATCCAGATGAGTTTGGTAACGACGCCATATTCTAGTGCGCATTGGGTGCAAGAATGGACCATTTTTTATTGGGCTTGGGGCCTTAGTTGGGCACCTTTTGTCGGCAGCTTTATTGCCCGTATTTCTCAGGGACGCACTATTCGGGAGTTTGTTTTAGGCGTTATGATTGTGCCAGTGCTATTGAGTATGCTCTGGTTTTCTACCTTTGGCGGCTCCGCTATTTATTTTGAGCTGTTCGAAAACGCGGGTATCGCTGCGGCAGTGGCGCAGGAAGTGCCCGCAGGGCTCTATGCCATGCTAGATCAATTACCCGGTGGCTTTTATGCGGCGATTGTTGCGGTTCTTTTGGTGTCTATGTTTGTGGTGACATCTGCAGATTCGGCTACTTTCGTGTTGGGTATGTTTACGTCTAAAGGTGTTCTTAATCCTACCCGCTTTGTGCGTATTTTATGGGGTGTGTTGCAATTACTGATGGCGGGCGTGCTGCTGCTTAGTGGGGGGCTGCTGGGGCTGCGGACGATCTCTATTGTGACGGCTTTTCCTTTTATGCTGCTGATGGTGTTAATGGCTTATTCGCTTTATCGAGATTTGTCTTTGGAATGGCAGCGAAGGCAAAAAAATGACAACCTTTTGCATGAGCGGATTGAGTCGATGTTGTTACGAGAGTCCGAAAGAGAAGCCGCGCGACAGGCGGAAGAAAATGCTCACCCCTCGGCGCCAGAACCTACAGAAGACGCTGATGTTGGAGAAGCTGTAGAACATGAAGAAGGGGAAAAAGTTCGTAACTAGCTGCTTTGTTGGTCAATTATTTATTAGCTTTTTACCTTTGTTCTCAGTGCTGCAATTATTGTCTTTACAGCTTTTATTAGGCATTGAAAAATGTTTTTTTGGTTGAATTAAATTATGCCAATCAAGATTGTGGGTGATTGAATACATTCAACTTACACCTTGTTGAAAATAAAACACCGCTGATGCGATTTAGCCGATTTTATGTCGACAGAAAATGTCATTTTGTATTTCTTGGGTTTGTGCGAAACCTATGAAACATTAAGTCTAAAATAATACCATTGGCCAGGAGCTGATATGTCAGAGATACAAAGTAATGAAAAACAACAAGTCACTATTGTTGATATAAAAATGCCATTTATGTCGATGGTCATTTTCCTCGTCAAACTTGCCATCGCTTCAATTCCAGCCTTTATCATTTTGTCGTTTATTTTTATGATTTTAGGCATGCTTTTTGGGAGTGTTTTTCATGGCTTAGGCATGGGAATGGGTCATTATTAGCTTTGATTTGCCAGTCTTGAATAAACACGTTAATCAACTGGATTAAACACCGCGGGTTATTTTTGCTACGCTCAAGTTTAGTCCACAATTTTTCGCCAGTTATTAATGCGATAGAACGGAGTGCATACGCAGATGGACGAAACGCAAATCAAACATTTCAAACAGCAGTTGCTGCAACTGCGGTCTGAACTCATGAGCCTAAGCAGCACGTCTGATGACGCAGCAAAGGCCGTGGAACTGGATCAATCGGCCGTTGGTAGGCTAAGCCGAATGGATGCGATGCGTGCGCAAAGCATGGCGATTGAAGCAAAAGTGCGGCGTGAACATCAGATCTTAAGCATTGAGGGCGCGTTGCGCCGAATTGCCGCTGATGATTTTGGCTTTTGCCTCACCTGTGGGGAAGAGATAAACATCCGCAGACTAGAGGTGGACCCGTCTTACTCGCTATGCATCAAGTGTGCAGATAAGTGATTGATAGAGTGACCTTTGATTGATAGATTTATCTTTAATACGTTAATCAACAGGACTTAAAACCGCGGACTATTTTCGTTACGATCACGTTTAGGCCACTATTTTTCGCCAGTTATTAAGCCATTATATAGCTACAAGGATCCCGTAAGTGTCTAAATCTATAGCAATCACAATTAAAGATGCGTTGTCGAAAGTTAAGTTTCTCAAAAATAGAACAGCTGAAACGACTGCCGATGAAGCAAAAGATGCTTTTACTTTGTTATCAGAATATAGAGATGGCGGAATATACGTGGCTCATTACTCTGGTTTTAGTGAGTGGGAAAGGCACCTTAATGGTGACGAATTCGTTCAGGTGTTAGGTGGTGAAACAACCTTGATTTTATTAAACCAACATCAACAACAGCGTAACGAATTATCATCGGGTCAAATATTAGTCATTCCAAAGGGGATTTGGCATCGCTTTGAATCACCGGACGGAGTTAAGGTGATGACGATAACGCCACAACCAACAGAACATAGCACTGAGTGCCCAGTCGAGACATAACAAAAATTAAACAGGGACACTATATTCGTCAATTACATGTTGCCTCTACATAAAGTATTATGTTTTTTAACTCAACTTAACCCTAGCGATATTAAAGGAAGCTATGAGTATAAAACCCACAACAATGGCAATTTCCGCAGCAATTTCTTTTGCATTACTTTGGGTTATTTGTAGCGCCACGGTACATTTTTTTCCGGAACCTATGATGTTAATCTCGGGGCACATGGTGCATGCTAATTTATCGGATATGAATTGGACTCTAACGTGGTCTGGTTTCTTTATCGGTCTAATTGCTTGGTCGGGTGTTGCTGGCATAAGTGTATGGTTAGTAGCCGTTATCTATAATATGTTAAAATAAACATGATGTTAAAATAACCGTGATTTTCAAATAAACATGGACGCCTATTAGTGTTGGCGGATAGTAAAGCATTAGTCTGTTATTACCTTTCTTCAATGGTAACTGATATTGGTCAGTGCAAGACAAACGATAGTGGGTTTGGATAACTCGCCTTCTCCCGGCAGATGGAAAGTTGCCACAGCTGTTCAGGTGTTGTGGGTAAGCATTGCTGTGTGATATCGATAATATGACAACTGATAATGTGACAACTGACAATATGACAACTGACAATATGACAACTGATAATATGAGCATCGCCGCGATGGGGCTTATCCACGCATTCTTGAACTCGCGATTATCTTTGTGATTGACACCCGTGCGTATGCACTCTTGTTAATGAGCGGGGAGCCATCACTTGCCTGTTTCGCTTAATGTGAATGCTGATGAAAGAGGCTATGTTATTGATGATAACCATGGCTGGCTGTAGCTTTCATTCGGCCAACAAACAGTGAATACCTAATGGCAGATTTATTGTCTCGTTGGTAATATTAAAAAGTTAACACAAGCCTGAATTGGCAGAACGTCAAGGTAATAGTTTGCCAAATTGCTCACCGATAACCCCACCGAAACCCTTTCTAGGATACCAAAATGGTGTTCAGCGTAATGATCAATGAAAATAGCGGTTTCATTTGAATCACTATTCAAAGTCAGTTAGTGTTTATGACATGATTAAATGACAACAAAACGAGTTATTCTTCAGGCTCGTTATGTGAACACACTAAAAGACAAAAAATGGTAGCCATTTCACGAAAAATTCAGTTTTTAACGTTTTCCTGTATTTTAGCAGGTTGTACTTCGATTCAGCCTGGTGCTGGTGACAACTGGATAGGCTTCACTGAGTCTGGACAAGCCTCATTCTATGCAGATAGATATCAAAACAGAAAAACAGCTAGCGGTGATCTATATAAGCACAATCAAAAAACAGCCGCGCATAGAGATTTACCCTTTGGTTCAAATGTAAAAGTTACCAATACCAATAATGGTAAAAGCGTTATCGTTAAAATCAATGATCGTGGCCCATTTGTTAAAGGACGCATCATTGATCTTTCAAAGTCTGCTTTCAGCAGTATTGGCAATATATCTAATGGTGTAATTAACGTTAAAATAGAAATAGCCCGGTAGCACATAGCGATTGCATTATATGGCTTGGTTTAGCCTTTATTAGTGGGGTTTTCATAACAAGCCATTGATATGTAAGGTTATTAATTCCACGTTTGTAGCGCTTTAACTTAACCCGATTGAACTGATATTGAGAAGTGTTGCTAAAGATATGATAGAGATTGAATATTCTATTGGTGAATTAAAAACGTCGATGCTTGTTGTAGAAGAACATCGTTTTTACCTTATTGCTGAGGCTTGGATAAAGGCTGTAGATCTCAATGTGGGTGACAAAATAGTAGCCTGCAGTGATGCCGTAGCTGAGATAGAAAGCATAAACAACGTTGAAGATTCACACTATTGTCGTGATTTAAAAATCAGTCACAATCATAATTATTTTGTAACCACAGCGCGCCCAGCGTTTCACGATACTCTCTGCGATCGCGCCCCAATAGACAAGCTTGAACTCATAGCCTACGAGCAGGCAAATAGGCCCTCTAATTTTCCTGATGGCAAGCCAACGGGTTACCACGGTGGTCCTTGGGTTGCGGCTAGATATTTACACAGCGATCCCAGCAAGGAAACTATAGGTTGGGGGTGTGCAAATGACAACATGTGTGCTGAAGATGTCGCGGTAAGTGATTTGAGGCAAAAATTGGGCGATGCTATTGGACTAGATCGACAGAATGTCGAGATTTCACATGCTTATTTGAGAAAATATACTAAAAAAGGCCGCTTCGTCAACAAAATGAGCCCTTGTGTTCATTGTCGTGATAATTACGGCAGCGCGCTAAATGACGAGACTGTAGGTGTGAGTAATTTAGCTAAAAACGGCCGTGGGTATTTACCCCCATAGGGAAATGACTTATAGCTAGAGGTATCCATTTTTATTGAAATGACTAGGCCTATCTAACCCATATCTCCCAGAGGGAGGTCATGGGTGACAATATCCCCGCGTCACAGTACTAAAATATATAGATCTAAGCGTCAACGCCGAATGTTGTCTGTTAGACGGAATTACTACGTGTTTCCACATCAATGAACCGACTCAATTTTACGATTGAGTGTCGTTTCTAAAACAGATCTCGCCTGGTGTCTATCATTGAGCCATTATGATAGTCGGTAACATCTCGAACAAAACATTAACGCATTGCCACAGCAAAGCATTGCCACCCAAGATGGTTAGCTTCATGTTTAGCGTCAAAGGCTACATTGTGCTGGTAGACGATACGGGCCGAATTATCTGTGAAGATAAAAGCTCAAGCAGCCAACCCATTCTAGATAGGCTCAACATCCCAGTAGAGAACAGGCTGAACATTATCATCGATTTGGGGCGTTTATTTAACGGTGCGGTTAGGGCTTGACGGCATTAACTGAGTACAGTGAGCATTTAGATCGAAAACGGCGCTTCAAATTGCCAACCTTGGCGGTGTATTCTATCTATAATACCTGAAACCAGTAATCCCATTTCTATTTGATTGATATCAAGTATCTTCTGCTAAGTTGAATCAGCCGTATGACTTATATTTTTCTGTCTACACTCCATTTATTGATAACTCCAGTTCAATTTGTACGTTTAAATAATCGTAAAAGACTGTCGTAAAAAAAACTAGCGTAATAAATGTACAAAGAAGCAATGTTATTTCATTAGAAAAGATGGGCTTATATAAGTCGTTCCGATGGCGCCCTAGCTTGACACTTTAAATAATTGGATGGGGCAATAATTTTTCAGAGCGTGTCGATGAACGCCTAGCGTATATCAGGATCAATATATCATCCAAGGTTTAGGATGAGTCTGTTGATGCGGTAGAGGACAAGCTAATTTATAACGATCGGATTGATGAAGCAGAAGGTGATGGCATAGTCTATTCTTTTTACGGGTTTGTCTTCTCGTCGGAATGATACGTTGAGATTACAGCGCCCTCACAGCCGGTGCCGTTGAGCATCGGCGTTAGGCTTACTAGAAAATGGAGATTTCTGTGATGAAAAAAATACCTAGTAGACAATTGTTATTTACTTTTATTGCTTCTATATCTGCATTAGTAGTGGTAGCGGAGATGAGCTTTATTTTTGACGTTGATATTCCTCTTATGACGCGAGATGTTGCCGCGATAGGTAACATCCATCCTCTTTCTGGGTTTCTTTCAAGTCTGGGCATTCTTCTGTGGTGCGCGGTCGTGTCAATATGCTTTTTTATGGCAAGGGTGCTTCGCCATAGCAACCAAAGAGAGATAGTTAATTTTTTATATTATTCAGCCCTATTGACGCTTTATTTGATGCTTGACGATTTATTCCAATTTCATGACTCATTAGTATCTCAGTATCTTGGATTGAATGAAAAGGTGGTCTACCTGATTCTGGGCGTTGCGGTATCGGCTTATCTACTCACTTTTAGATCGCTTATTTTGAAAACAAATTACTATTTTTTATTGTTGGCGTTAGGGGCTGTTGATCTTTCACATTGGCAGCCAAATTATAGAGCAAGCTAGAGCCAGCAGGCTTTCAAAATTAATTTT
>NZ_JBEOPI010000043.1:0-36849 GCF_040309905.1 Shewanella sp. CAL98-MNA-CIBAN-0140 | reverse complement strand
CATGTTAGAAGAATTAAGCAGCAAACCAACAGATTAATTTGGAGTAGATATCCGAACCTTAAAAAGCAATTTTGGTTTTAGAATACTTTTTGGTCTGATGGATATTTTGCTTGCTCAGTCGGCAATGCCTCCGCTGATACAATTCGAAAATATATTCAAGAGCAAGGTTAGTTTATCGATTCATCCCCGCGACTTTCGCTACGATCGGATCACGGGGTTTTCTCGACAGATTAGATAAATCATCCTTAACCGCTCGCATAGCATCATAGGCCTGTGGCACTTCGCTAAACGTTTTACCATTAGCGAAGCGAAATAAAATCGAATTGTGTTGTTCTATAACGGCTGTCTCTAGCTTGATCCCAATAGGCTATTTAGCGATATTTTTACGCACCTTGTTCCTGTTTAATGTGGTGCGACAACCACTAATTACCCGGTTCACTGTACCATTGGCTATTACTGGCGTATCAGCAGGATTATTGATATTGGATGCGCTGTTTAGCTTTAGGGTGTTGTTTGAGTTATCGAATCTATCTGGCATGGTCATCAAAATGGCATTGTATTGGTTGCTCAAATCAATTTGAACACAAAGAAGGTAAGGACGCTGGATTTGCACGGCTTGATCCGTGTGTAAGCCGTGTTCGTCCTGTGATGATGGCGGCTATCACCACTATGTTAGGGATGATCCCATTAATCAGTGATGCCTTTTTGGGCTCTATGGTGATAACCATCATTTGGGGTTTAGGTTTTGCGTCGCGAGTAACTTTAGTGGTGTAGCTAGTCAGGTATAGCCTAGGCCCTAGTGTTTAATATTAAAGTGACTCGTTAACAGCGGCATTTCTTCGTTAATAAGTCACTTAAAGCAGCAATTTTGCGTAAGCATGACTGATATAGTTGAGAAACACTGGTATTTTTTGCTCACCAGCTCCATTCAGCGTATAATCGATGCACTTTTCTAAATTGTATGCGCTCCTTGCGGGTACAATCCTAAAAAGATAATGGAACAAGAGTTATTAACATCTTGTTTTTCATATTTAATCCTTTAAAGAGTCCGCTAATGAGTGAAAAATTGCAGAAAGTCTTGGCCCGTGCAGGCCATGGCTCCCGTCGTGAGATGGAGGCATGGATTGCTGCAGGCCGAGTTAGTGTTGACGGTGAAATATCTGGTTTAGGTGATCGTGTTGAGGCTGATGTCAAAATACGTATCGATGGCCGCGCTATTTCATTAAAATCAGCTGATGACATTGTTTGTCGTGTACTGGCATACCATAAACCTGAAGGTGAGATTTGTTCGCGCAAAGATCCTGAAGGCCGTACTACCGTGTTTGAACGTTTACCTAAAGTGCGTGATGCTCGCTGGGTTGCGGTAGGTCGTTTAGACATTAACACTTCAGGGTTACTATTATTTACCTGTGATGGTGAGTTAGCTAACCGTTTAATGCATCCGTCGAATGAAGTAGAGCGTGAATACGCTGTGCGTACCTTTGGTGAAGTGTCAGATGTCGCAGTACAGCGTTTACGTAATGGTGTGCCCTTAGAAGATGGTCCAGCAAAGTTTGACAGCATCAAACCTGCTGGTGGCGAAGGTATCAACCAATGGTGGCATGTGACCCTGAGTGAAGGGCGTAATCGTGAAGTCCGTCGTTTGTGGGAATCGCAAGAAGTGCAAGTCAGCCGTTTGATCCGCGTGCGCTATGGCATGGTTGAATTACCAAAGACCTTACCCCGTGGTGGCTGGATCGAGCTGACTATTGACCAAGTAAACTACTTACGTAAACTTGCCGGTTTAGAAGCTGAAACCCGTTCAATTTTAGGTACCGACAAACACAGTGTTGCGCGTTCTAAAGTTAAAAGCGCTAAAATCCGCCGTGCAGTGCGTAAGCATAAAGTGGTCGGTAACCATGGAAAACCAAGTCGTCAGCGTAGCTAATGTCTTGATTTAGGTTAATGTGAATAAGGTCGCGGATGCGGCCTTTTTTTGTGGTTTGTTTAACGGACAATTATTTTTTCTTATCCTACTTGTCAAAAAAAAATTCTCAGATATGATCCACAAAATTTACGATCTCTTATGCGTAATTTGACGATTTATGTGCAGTGGTATTTATGTTGATTATCAGGAATTTATGAAAAAATTATTGTCAGGTTTATTAGTATTATGTTTAGTGGCTTGTGCATCAGTACCTAGCTGGCAAGGCATGTCTGAGCGTGAGATTAGTCAATGGAAAGCCATCGGCTTTGATTCGACCCAAGCGCAAAACTGGCGTGTAAGGGGCTTTGGACCTGCTGAATCTGATGGTTGGATAAAAGCTAACTTCAATTTAGACACCGCAACCATTTGGGCTAAAGAATCATTTAATGTTGATGAAGCACAAGTGTGGAGCGAAGCAGGCTTTGAGATTGAAGAAGCCGTGACTAATCGTAGCAAGGGCTTAACCCCAGTGAGAGCCAACTAATCAGATGTCTGTGCTAAACACTTTGTTTTGTTGGATTTTACATCGGATTGGCGTTTTTTGAAGCGTTCAGTTCGATGTGATCAATGTTTTAGTTGCTTGGCCAAAAAAAATCAGTAAAGTGTGCTTCAAGTTAAGCGGGAGGCTAAAGCCGCTCAGTTTATCTTATGTAAAACAAATTAAGTGAGTTGATGTTTTTCTATCAAAGCACACTAAGTTTGCCCGAGTGGTGGAATCGGTAGACACAAGGGATTTAAAATCCCTCGCTGAATAAGCGTGCCAGTTCAAGTCTGGCCTCGGGTACCATTATAATCTCTAGCAATAGAGAGTGGTGTAAAAAAGCCTCAACATTAGTTGGGGCTTTTTTATGTCTGAAATTTGGTTGTAATGGTAACAAACGTTAGAACGGTGAGAGTGATAAAAGCGAACAAGCCTAGGTACTAGAACGGACTTCGTCCTGCTAGTTCGCTACGCGGCTATAAGAGCGGGTGAGGTCTGAATGCTGCAGTTATAGTCTCTAGCTGCTAAGCACTCTAATACTTAGGCATATAAGGTTTTAACGCTGATTTCAGTGACTCTAGCCGCAAATAGCCCTGCAGTTATAGTCTCTAGCTGCTAAGCACTCTAGTACTTAGGCTCTGAATGTCTAACGTTGGCTTCAGTAAGCCCAGCATTCAACCGTCTACAAACCGTCTTCCCGCTACGACTGCAGTTATAGTCTCTAGCCGCGAAGCGTTCTAGTACCTAGGCTTTTATAGTCTCTAGCACCTTGATTTAACGGTTAAGTGTTGATTAAGGTTTTTAAAGCCGGTGATGCTTTAAAGCTAGGTTGATTAAATCCGTCAATGTCTATTGTTTCACCTGTTTGTGGATTACGCCCTAATTTGGGTAAATAAAAACGCAGTTCGAATGTGCCAAATTGGGGAATGTAAATCTTCTCGCCTTCAGTAAGCCCTTGATGAATCACCGCTAAAATTTGCTCTAATTGCGGCTTAACTTGGTTTTGTGGGATGGCCAATTGTATTGCCATTGATTGAATGAGTTGTTTTTTATTCATAAGAGTCTCACAGTTATTATCTGAATGCTGGCTTAAGTACCCGCTAACGTCCCTTATAACAACTCAGGATTAACCTTCATAGCAACTTGATGATAACCGCATGCTAATTGGTTATTTTTTATAATGTTGCTTGATATATGTACACTAAGGTAACGCTTTGGTATTAAGTTTTGTTGCTCAGATGTATCTGTTATTCAATCCTGCTCAACATTTGCCATACTAGAATAGTGGTTTAAGAGTATGCTCAGTCATTACGTTATGCTGTTTATATGCAGTAATATCGTTAACGGGTTTGGCTAACACCTCATGGTCATTTGCAAATGTGCCCATGAGTGTTAACAAGGGTTGTTTTCATTATTCATGGGATTAAGAAACCATATTGAGTAATAGTCGGTGTCCGTTATATCGATTTTTAAACTTTATTAATAGGCTGATTGCGATAAGAGTATGCCTTAGCGTAGAGATAAAAGTGTGATGGGGAAGAACATGAACAGTGGTTTAGGCTTTGTGAGGGGATATAAGTGCGTAGCATGGCTACTGTTATTTATTTCGCTGTTTTTGTCGGCGAATGCACGAAGTGAATTTGATAACTTAACACAAAACCTTTTACTTCAGTATCTTGCAGAACCGACATTAGAACGTGAACAGTATTTAACGACGCTACAAGCGGGCACAATATCTGAGCAACTAGAGTCTGTCGATATGATTCAGTTATCTGTCGCTGATTTTTGGCGTCAAAAAAATGTGCCGTTATCTTTTGATAAGCTCAACTCAGGAGCCAGTATTGTTGAGAAGAATATTAGCTTAGAGCCTGAAGTCGATGATTATCTTTGGGTTGTTAATTACCTTCGTAAACTTATATGGTTATCGCAAACACAATCATGGCCAGCTATTGAACCTGGTGGTTTGTTACGCCTAGGTGATGGTCATCAAAGCATTAAACTGATTAGTCAACGGTTATGGTTGCTAGGCGACGCTATTGAGTATGCTGCTGATGAAGTGGTCTATAAAGAAGACCTAGCGCAAAGCGTTAAACGATTTCAAGCCCGTCACGGCTTAACACCTGATTCGGTTATCGGGCCAAAAACGTTATTTTGGTTAAATCAAACACCATTAGCGCGCGGCCACTTATTGGCAAAAAGTTTTGTGGAAAAAACCGCTTATTCAAGCCAATTATCTCAACCATATTTATTGATCAATATTCCTGCTTTCAACATGGTGTTAGTAGAAGATAATCAAGTGGTACTGCAATCGAAAGTGATTGTGGGTAAGTCGTATAGGCAAACACCAGTCATGCAGGGTAATATTTCAAATATCGTACTTAATCCCACTTGGACAGTACCGAGACAGATATTACGCAAAGATGTGTTGCCTCTAATTCATAAAGACGGCCATTATTTAGCTAAAAAAAAGTTTGATGTGTTTGATTATGAAGGTCACCTAGTTGAGAAAAGTGCACAGCAATGGCAGGAGGCTGCCGTAGGGCGGTTTCCTTATCGGGTTGTTCAACGCCCGGGGACATTTAATTCGCTAGGGCGGTATAAATTCCATTTTAAGAACGATCTAGATGTATATCTACATGACACGCCTAATCCTGAATTATATCGCCAATCTCAACGGGCTTTGTCATCGGGGTGTGTGCGGATTGAAAAAGTACAACTGTTAGCGGATTGGTTTGCACGATATTTGATCATTGATAAGCGCATTTGGAACCGAATGCAATTAAATTACGATAAAACTCAGTGGTTTGCGCTATCTGCTACTTTACCTGTGCATTTGGTTTACTGGCGAGCTTGGGTTGATGATGAACATGTGGCTCAGTATCGGGATGATATTTATGATGTCGATTCCGTTGACGTTATGAGTTTGATTGGCCAACATGCTATTTTTACCGATAAAGTGATCACACAGTAATAATGAAGTAAAGTTAATCACTATGCTAAGGCATTGACCTATCTCACAGATTAGTCTTTATTTGCACATTTACTGTGCAAGATAAAATGACCAGACTTGCAATTATTGTCATTAATGTTTAATTTACTCACCAGTTGGGCAAAAAACCAACAATTCTCAATGTTCAATTCTCAGTATTAAATTATAGAGAAATTAATTAGACATAAACTGTGTTCAATAACATGGTTAACTCCCGAAGATGTAGATTATAGTGGTGTGTAAATGACAGTAGAGTGCCTAACTCGTCGGCAGTTATTATTAGGCTTAAGCGGCGCCGCAGTGGTAACTCTGTTACCTAATACCGCTCAAGCAAGTCGTTCAACTCATGGTGTTAAAGATTTACGTTTTTATAACCTCCATACCGGTGAAAGAAGTCAGGGGAGTTTTTGGGTTGATGGCCAATATCAATCTGAGACACTGATTGAAT
The DNA here is from genome assembly GCF_040309905.1 of Shewanella sp. CAL98-MNA-CIBAN-0140. Lineage (NCBI taxonomy): Bacteria > Pseudomonadati > Pseudomonadota > Gammaproteobacteria > Alteromonadales > Shewanellaceae > Shewanella > Shewanella sp. CAL98-MNA-CIBAN-0140. The sequence continues at coordinate 30,965 of NZ_JBEOPI010000043.1, read as the reverse complement.
TTAATCAAGTATTACGTGATCACCGCCAAAATATCGCCGCGCCTATTGATAAAAGATTATTTGAATATTTGTATAAATTACAGACTACATTAGATAATCATGATGAAATTAATGTTATCTCGGCTTATCGCTCACCCAAAACAAATCAAATGCTCGCATCGCGAAGTAACGGTGTTGCTAAGAAAAGTTTCCACATGAAAGGGATGGCGATGGATATTGCTTTACCCGGTGTGTCGACTAAACATTTACGAGATGCAGCGCTTTCTCTAAAGTTAGGTGGGGTGGGGTTTTACCCTCGCGATGGATTTGTACATGTTGATTGTGGCCCCGTGAGGCATTGGGGTTAATTAATCTGCTTGTGGGCTGTTGGTGATTGTGGTAACATCCGCGCGCTTTATTTGAGTCATCGTTGGTCGAAAATGGTGACGCCTTCATACTTTATTAATTATTAAGTGAGTGACTAATGTCTTACACAATCAATGCAGAAACCCGCACAGAAATCGGGAAAGGTTCGAGCCGCCGCCTACGTCATGCAGATCAAGTTCCTGCAGTAATCTATGGTCCAGGTAAAGAGCCTATATCAATCAAGTTTGCACACAAAGACATCATTAATATTCAATCAAATGATGACTTTTATACAACTGATTTAACCATCTCTATAGACGGTAAAGAAGTTAGCGTTCGTGTAAAAGCTATTCAACGTCATGCATTCAAACAATTGATTGAACATATCGACTTCATGTTTGTTTAATTGCTGAGTTGAAAAAAAGCGCCTAAGGGCGCTTTTTTTGTGACTGAATTTTATCGCTAAATTCTATAATAACGCTAAACGCTAAACGCTAAACGCTAAACGCTAATCGATTTCGAAACTATAGTAGATATCCAATGATTGACTTAAGGTACTCGAGACACTTTCTAAATACAATTGTGAAAATAAATAATATCGCACGGTCATTTCATAACCGGGGTTAAATACTCCCACACCATACTTAATCATTAAGTCTTCGCCAACATAACCACTCACGGCCACTTTACCCTCATCGTTGGTATCAAGTTGTACGTTGGAAAAACCAAATTTTTCAACCAGCCCCGTTGCAGTACTGCCAATGCTATTCATTGCTCCACCATCAAATTGAGAGCCTAAACTGAGTGCCGCACCCATCATTAATGAGTTGCTTTGTTGGTTGGTTGTACTGGTAAAGCCTTTACCCGTCAAAATATAAGATAACACCTCAGCTTGCTCTTTCGCGGGGTTAGAGAATAAGGTGACAACTGGACGCATTGGTGTGCCAGTGACTCGAACTCCTGCGGTTATATTGCTGTCTTTAATGTCTCTTGTTGCTTCTATATTCAGGTTTGGCAATGCTGTCGGACCAACAAATTGGACTTCACCGGTATCAATACTTAAGGTTTGTCCCATAAACTTATAGGTACCTTTATTGACTTTGATATCACCAAATAGCATGGGAGGCTTAAAAGCTTGCTGCTGTAGTACAAGATCACCTCCTAGCTTCCCCTTAAGACCCATACCATCAATGGTAAGGTTTTTACCCACACTGATATTTAAATCGGCCGTAACGGCGTAAGGACTGGTTCTAACCATTTTTTCAGAAACGGAATCGTTAAATACCACATCGTTTGATACCGCAACGCCTCCTTCTGCTAATTGAGAGATTTTTATTTGTCCTGATGGCACGTTGACGTTGCCTTTTATCGCAAACAGTTGCTCATCAAAGGTGATATTAATATCTGGAGAGACATTTAAGATTGCTATAGGTGGTTGAATAACAGCTAAATCAGTGCCTTTTATATCAATATCACCACTAAATTTTCCTTGTGGCCAATCGAGGGTCCCTTGAGCGCTCACTTGTCCGTCACCCATATGCCATTGGCCATTGAGTTGCCCTTGTTGGCCTTCTAGTGCCAGTGACAAGTAGATTTTATCGATCAATGTTGGATTGGTTGATAAGGAAAATGCACCGTCGTTGAGTTTAATATTACCCGATACACTAGGATCCATAAGGGTGCCGGATAAGCTTAATCGACTGGATAAAATGCCTTCTAAGGTTTCGATCCTAGGGAAGAACTCTCCAAAAGGAGCCAGATTCAGTTCATTAACATTGATCGTACCTTGTAAGGTGCGATCAGGAGTGATGTTGACACTCAATTGACTTTGCCAACTGGCGATGCCGGACGAATCAAAACTTAATGAAGTAATAATTTGTTTTTCATCGAGAGAGGCTTGTAATAATAACTGCTGGTAGTCGATGCTAATGGTATTATTTTTGGTACGGCTAAGCTTAATGTTACCTGGCAAGAGCGTAAACTGAACATTGGCAGTGGGCTTTTTACCTTTAGCCCAATTAACTTGAGTGGTTAATGCAGCTTCACCGTGCCAGGTAATTTTTTTAGACAACATCGGTGCTAATGATTTACCTGGGTTACCGGTAAATGTCATATTGGCTTGGCCAGTGTGACCCAAATTAACATCATTGATTAAACATAATTTATTGTGGGGATGCACTAAGCAAAAACGGCCCACGCTGCCACGATGATTAAGTTGATCCCAACTGGCAGTAATTTGTTTATCTTGTTGCCATTGTCCAAGAGCATTACTGATCCTGAATTCTGTTAATGTGGCATTGAACTGTTGTTTATCGATATTGCTACTACTGGTCATTTGAGTGTTGATGACCACATCACCTTGAGTATTGAGCTTACTTTGTTGTTGATGTTGATTGCCTTCACTGAAGAATGCGATATCCGTCAGTTTATAGCTGTCCCATACGAGATTAGTATTATGCAGTTCAATCCAATACTTGTGCTGTGCATAGGGGTGGTAATTGGCGCGTAAATCAAGGCTGTCTATTTTACTGCCTTGGTAACTGAATTGGCTGATCTTTGCATTAATATCAACTATTGGGTCTGCACTATTGCCGGTTACATCAACTTTGGCAAAGATATTACCGCGGCCACCTTTTAGCCATTGGCTAACATCGGGCACGCTAAGTTCGGCAGCGATGTTCCAAGCTTTGTTGGCTTGGCCATTGATGACTAACTGAGCCCCCAGTGCATTTGCTTGAAGATTGGTCGCATTAATAGCAAGCTCTTGATTTAATGAAATATCACCTTGTAAATTCAATGGATAACCATTTAAATATCCTGTTAAGTTCGCATCTTGGACTGCCACTTGCCATTGTTTATCAGCGATGGTGCCACTGCTGTTAAAACGGCCACCGAATTTACTTTTGATGGAGGTTTGCTGATTAATATAATCAATGTATTGCAATTGAATAGCGTCGGTAAGCACATTGGCTTGCCATGTTATTTTATCTCGATATGACAGCTGTCCTGTCAGATCTATATTGCCAGCAACGGATTGGATATTAAGTTTATTAATGGTCAGTTTCTGCTTACGATTAACGACATCTGCAATAATAGCCAAAGCAGGGTGGTAAGGCGTGGTCAGTTGCCCTTCAAACTGCGCCTCTTGGTCTTTAATATTACCTTGACTGGTAAAACGGCTAATATTGCTGGTGTACTGCGGATTTTTTAGCGGCCACTGTAATGCGGCGTCGGTAAGCGTTACTTGGTAATCAAGCGCTGCTGTGGTGAGATTCATTTCAGCGGCAAGATTAAAATGAGTATCGCCCTTAGCAATAGCGTTGATATTTAACCGACTTAAGTCTTGGGTGAGATTCAACTGGAGTTGTTGTTGTTTAAGCCCCGGCAATTCAGGTAGATTATCGACATTGGCAACGAGCTTTAATGTGAGTGGATAATGGTCGAGTAAAGCTATTTCCCCCGTAACACTCACATCACCATCATTGTGTTGAATATCCAGTTGGGTTATTCCAAGTTGAAATTGACGAAAACTGGCGGCTAACGCTATATGGCTAAAATGGTCGGTACGTTTACCGATAATGAGCTGACTTTCACTGGCATTAAATTGCCTAACATTGACAGGGAAAGGCATAAATACTTGTGGCAAATTAGCCAGTGGCCATGAAACTGCTTTGGCGTCAGCAGTTTGATTAGTCGTTTTGTTATCTGCTTGATGATTGGTTTGGCTTGCTGATGTTGTATCAGGAATATTGACGATTAGCCCTTGGCTTGTGAGTGATTCAACCACAAGCCCTGTGCTATTCCAGATGGCTTGAGTCGTTAAATTATCGGCATAAAATGTCATGTTATTTACATCAACAGTAACGTGTGCCAATTGGGCGTGGCTAAGGCTAATGTCAAAGGGTAATTCAAGCTCGGTAAAAGGGTCTTCGTTATCACCTGTTTCATTAGCGTTTGTAGATACTGGAATTTTATCGCTGACAATGTTTACATCAATGCTCGATGCAACGAGTTTTGTCACACAAATTTGTCTGTTAATCAAACAGGTAGGCAGCCATCCTAATGTTAAATTTTCTGCATTGACACTGATCCCTGGCATTGACCATGACACGTGATGCAAAGTGAGTTCACCATTTAAGGTGCCTGAGGCATACTCAACGTCAACATCGCTGACAAATTGATTGACTAGTATGACTCCCATTCTACTACCAAATGGGGTGCCGATAATGATGGCAAACAGCATCAATAACACCAAAGGGACATAGATGAGTATTCGGGTATAAAGCTTAACACTGCGCCAAATTCTTGCCGATAGGCTGGTTGATCTGTTTACTTTTTTATGACTTGGCTTGAGTGATTCCTCTGATTGAGTATTTTGCTCATTATTTTGCAAAAGACTTTGCTCAGTATGTTTATCTATCATAAATCTGTTCCCATGGTTAAATGGAAACGATATGAACGTGCGACCGTCTCGGTTTCTTTTAAGCCAAAACCTAAGTCCATTCTAATTGGACCAATGGGTGATATCCAGTGCACTCCACCGCCAACAGATACCACGGGTTCAAATTGCTGAGTATCAAAAGCATTGCCAGCATCGACAAAGGTGGCGACGCGCCAGGTTGGAGTAAGATAGTATTGATATTCTACGCTACCAATGGCTAAATAGCGTCCGCCGACGACCTGTCGAGATAAGCCTCCTTCGCTGTTGGTATAGTCAATATAAGGCCCTAATTCTTGATAACTGTAACCCCGTATACTTTGGTCTCCACCGGCGAAATAACGTAACGATGGTGGAATATTGTTAATATCATGTTTATCAACAATATTGGCCGCTAAGTCCATTCTGGCGACAAACCTGTGCTTATCAAATAGAGTATCAACCCATTTAAATCTGGCTTGTAAACGGACAAGCCGAATGGTGGAGCCTAAGGAAGGATCAGCGTATTCAAGGCTATAAGTTTGACGATAACCTGACTTGGGATCGAGGCTATTATCACCACGAACGGTTTTTGTGAGGTTGTAACCCAGTAAATAAAAACGTGGGTCGAAATCTGTATCGAGTTGATTAAAGAATTCTCTAATAGACTCAACTGAATAACCATGTAACCAATTGCTTTTAGAGCGCCGTTGACGGGTTAATCCAACTAAGTACTTTCTAGACTCTAGTTGACCGGTATTATTAAATTGACGTTTTTCAGCGTCATAATCTTGGGTGACACCATATGTGTCACGTAATATTCCTAGTTTTATTTTTAGTTGATCATCCAAAGGGTGGGTTAATGGAATAGTATAAGTCGTCAAAATTTTAGGTCGTTCAGGAGACCACTCTGCACTGGTTTCTTGATTATGGCCATAGCGATTTATTTGCGGCGTGCGCCAAGTGACTCGCACGCGAGGATCGACACTGTTTTCAGTACTGTTACCGATATCAGCACCTAAACCTACTCCAATAAGATGACTAGGGCGTGGACTTAACTGAACGTTAATGGGAACTACCCTCGTATCAATTTTATCTAATTGTGGTAATACTTTAATGTTACTGAAGTAACCTGTGTTTAATAAGTTGCGATTAAACTCAGTTAATAGCTGTGTGGCGTAAGGCGCATCAGCATCAAAAGGAATTAATGATTCAACAATGTCATCATTGAGAGTACTGCCTTCAAAGTGAACATCACCAAATAAATAGCGCTTACCAGAATTAAACAGTAGGTTAATTTGGGCGGTATTTAAGTCACGATTAATGTTGATTTCTGATTTGGTGTATTGACCATCAAAATATCCTCTTGCCAGCGCTAACGTGATTAACTGTGATTTTATCGAATCATAGACACCGTGGTTTAAGGTATCACCAGGCTTAATTTTTAGACTGTTTAGCCAGAGTGAAAAGGTATTATCTTGGAGCATGTCACCTTGAAAATTAATATCCACCCATTGAATAATGACTGGTTCGCCTGGGGTTATATTGAGGCTTAACTCCCAAGGGCCTTTATCATTCTCTTTAACATCAATATCTAAAATTGCATGGTAGTAGCCCATGGATTCAAGCGCATTATGGGTGTTATCGTCAACGGTAAATAAAAATGCACGCCGCTGAACATCGTTATCTGGCAAGGTGCCTAAATGAGCAACAATGTTCTTTTCAATTTTTTTCGGCACGCCGGTAACGTTAATCGTTAACCAATTTTCGTCGGCCAGCACAAAGCCTGACATCAGTAAGGTCAACGAAAGTAATAGAAATTGGCTAATTTTAAGGCGTTTTGTCGACAAGTTAAGCTAACTTCCCCAAAATTTATGATGATGACCATTGTCGCTACAAAGTATAAAAGTCGCAAGGATATGATTGAAATTACAAGCAGAAATGGTTACAAAGATAAACCACCTTCAAGGATTTTTCTAACATGAATAAATTATATTTAACGATTGCGCTATGTTTAAGCTTAACGTCCAATACCAGTTTTGCGAAAGATGATAAACCTTTTGCTATTGCAATCCATGGTGGCGCCGGCACTATTTCAGCAGCCAGTCTAAGCCCTGAGCAAGAGAAAGCCATTCGCAACAAACTTAAGCAGGCAGTTGATGCTGGATATAAAGTATTAGATAAAGGCGGCGACAGCCTCGATGCGGTGCAAGCTGCGATAAATGTGTTAGAAAATAGTTCATTGTTTAATGCTGGGGTTGGTGCTGTTTATACCTTTGATGGTGGCCATGAGCTTGATGCCTCAGTCATGGACGGTAACACTATGAATGCAGGTGCGGTTGCTGGGGTTAAACATATTAAAAACCCGATTGATTTAGCGAGAAAGGTGATGGAAAGATCACCTCATGTAATGCTCTATGGACAAGGGGCTGAAGAATTTGCGTTAACACAACAATTTAGTTTAGTGCCTAACAGTCATTTTGATACCCCGCATCGTTATTCACAGTTGCTTGATGCCAAAGCGAGTATCATTGAAGCCGAGCAAAATAACGGTGGCGATTATCAGGCGTCAGTAGAACAGTTAAGTGCCAATTATAAATATGGCACAGTGGGTGCAGTAGCACTTGATAAGCAAGGTAACCTTGCTGCTGGGACATCAACCGGCGGCATGACAGCAAAACGTTTTGGCCGTATTGGTGATTCTCCGGTCATTGGCGCCGGAACCTATGCTGAAAATGGCGTCTGTGCGGTATCTGCAACAGGGCACGGTGAGTATTTTATCCGTTATCAGGTGGCGGGTGACATATGCGCTAAAGTTAAATACCAACAAGTATCGATTATTCAAGCGGCTGATGAAGTCATTAATCAACGCTTAATATCGGCTGGTGGAACTGGAGGCGTGATAGCAATTGATCAGCGTGGCAATATCGCTACGCCATTTAATACCGAAGGTATGTATCGTGCAACTCGAAGCAAAGGCCAAGCTGCAACAATCATGATCTGGCGTGACAAGTAAGTTCTAGCTGTGATAATAAGTACCGATTAATACAATCGGTTTTATTTTCTATCCACTGGACCATTATTGACTAAACTTAATCAAGTCAGTACTTGAATGTTGATTCAATATGAATTGATTGACGAGATTTATTATGCACGTCGTCAATTAGCGTGCATTTAGGGGGTTATATGGATTCAATAAAAATTAAAGATTATATGGACAGGCATCCAGTATTATTAACTGCGGATATGTCACTGGCTATTGCAGTAGAAAAACTACTTGATAGTAAGAAAAATGGTGCGCCTGTTATTGATAATACTGGGCTATTAGTGGGCTTTTTGTCTCAACAAGATTGTTTATCTGTGATGTTAAAAAGTAGCTATCACTGTGACATGACCAGCACAGTACAAGACTGCATGAAAAGCCCTGTATTGTCGGTTACGCCCGATGAAAGCATATTGGCATTAGCCGAACAAATGTTAGGGCCTAAACCCAAGATTTACCCTGTATTGAGCGCGGGGAAAGTCATTGGTACCATTAATCGGACCAATGTGCTTAAGGCGATGAATATTTATATGCAACAGTGTTACTTATCTCCAGTCTAACAATCGTTAAAATCAATACCATTCTGCTGTTTTCCTTGCTAGGATCGCTTTTTTTGATGTAAGCAAGGGAATCAGATTTGAATTCGGACCTTCACCCGCTATCTAAGGCGTATCTCAATCTTTGTTATCAAACCGACGCGGCTAAAATTCGTCGTCGCTTGTATCGAGTCAATAAAGAACCCGAGTCTGAAAAAAAATCCCAAACGTTAGCGCAGTTGACTGAAGCCGCGCAGCAAGCCTTCGCAAAAGCGCAACAGCGCTTACAGTCTAGACCGGTTATTGATTATCCCGATGAGCTGCCAGTTTCACAAAAACGAGATGATATTGCTTCTGCGATTGCCAATAACCAAGTGGTGATTGTGGCGGGGGAGACTGGGTCAGGTAAAACCACTCAGTTACCTAAAATCTGTCTTGAACTGGGCTTAGGGACTCGAGGCTTAATTGGCCATACTCAACCGCGTCGTCTTGCTGCACGCAGTGTCGCGAACCGTATTGCTGAAGAACTTAATAGCCCATTAGGTGATGTCGTTGGCTTTAAAGTTCGTTTTGCCGATGCCATGAGTGACAAGAGTTACATCAAACTGATGACCGACGGTATTTTGCTCGCGGAACTCACCTCGGACCGATTTTTAAACCAGTACGATGCGATTATTATTGATGAAGCGCATGAACGAAGCTTAAACATTGATTTTATTTTGGGGTATCTGAAACAGGTATTAAAAAAACGTCCAGACTTAAAAGTCATTATTACTTCCGCCACCATCGATGTAGACCGTTTTTCAAAACATTTTAACAATGCCCCGGTTATTGAAGTGTCTGGGCGTACCTTTGAAGTTGAAACGCGGTATCGTCCATTAGTACGTGATACCGATGTTGATTTAGATGTCAGTGATGGGATTTTTAGTGCCGTTGATGAGTTAATGGCAGCAGGACCTGGCGACATCTTGATATTTATGAACGGTGAACGTGAAATTCGTGATGCTGCTGATTTACTCAATAAACAACAGTATCGCGATACTGAAGTTCTACCTTTGTACGCTCGTCTTTCTTACGGTGAACAGTCTAAAGTCTTTAAAAGCCATATTGGCCGCCGTATCGTATTAGCCACCAACGTTGCCGAAACCTCATTAACCGTGCCAGGGATCCGCTATGTTATCGATCCCGGTACCGCTCGCATTAGCCGTTATAGTTACCGTACTAAAGTGCAACGTCTACCGATAGAACCTATTTCACAAGCCAGTGCAAATCAGCGTCAAGGACGTTGTGGCCGTGTCGGACCTGGTATTTGTATTCGACTTTACGATGAAATGGATTTTATTCAGCGCCCCGAATTTACCGATCCTGAAATTTTGCGTACCAATCTTGCCTCGGTCATTTTACATATGTTGTCGATTGGGTTGGGCGATATTGGCGGATTCCCATTTATTCAGCCACCGGATCAAAAACACATTCGAGACGGTTTTTTATTGCTTGAAGAGTTACAAGCGGTTAAAAAATCTGGGGATGACTTAATCTTAACGCCATTAGGCAAAGACTTAGCCAAAATTCCCCTCGATCCGCGTTTGGCTCGAATGGTCATTGAAGCCAATAAATTGGGATGTTTACACGAAGCATTAGTGATTACTACCGGTTTGTCGATCCAAGATCCGCGAGAACGCCCCACAGATAAGAAACAAGCGGCAGACGAGTGCCATCGGCGTTATGCCGATAAAGACTCTGATTTTGCAAGTTGGGTGAAGTTATGGGATCACGTTAAAGATCAAAAAAATGAGTTGTCAGCCAGTCAGTTTAGAAAACAATGCCGTGATGAATATCTCGCGTATTTACGAGTACGTGAATGGCAAGATCTGTATACCCAAGTAAAACAAGCAGTACATGAATTGAAATGGCGTATTAATGCCAGCGCGCCCAGTTACGAGCAATTACATAGAGCATTATTATCAGGATTGTTAAGCCATGTTGGTTTTAAAGGTGAAAATAATGAGTATTTAGGGGCCCGTAACCGTAAATTTTTCGTTTTCCCCGGTTCACCATTAGCCAAAAAAGGTCCTAAGTGGATTATGGCCGCCGAGCTCACGGAAACCTCACGTTTGTTTGCCCGTTGCTGCGCCAAAATTGATCCAGAATGGTTAGAATCACTCGCGTCTCATTTAGTGAAAAAACAGTATCTCGAGCCCCATTTTGAAGCGAAAGCGGCCAGTGTGATTGCACTCGAAAATCAAATATTGTATGGCTTGATGATAGTCAACAGACGTCGAGTACAATATGGCCCTATTGACCCGATAGAAGCCCGAGAAATCTTTATTCACAGTGCATTAGCAGAAGGGCAGTTACAAACGAAAGAAGCCTTTTTTGTTAATAATCAAAAGCTATTGAATGACATAGAAGCGTTAGAGCACAAGTCACGTCGTAGAGATATTTTAGTCGACGAACAAGTGCTGGTGGATTTTTATGAACCCTTGATCCCGCCAGGCATTTATAACGCGCCGCTATTTTTTGCTTGGTGGAAAACAGCACGTCAACAAACACCTGACTTACTTGATTACAGCCAATCTTTATTAATGCAGCGAAGTGCCGACCATATATCTGCACTCGACTTCCCAGAAATATGGCATAAAGGTAATTTAGCCTTAACTGTCAGTTATCATTTTGAGCCGGCTAGTGTTGATGATGGTGTATCTGTGCATATTCCTGTTGCACTGATTAATCAAATTGATGACAGTGATTTTGATTGGCTCGTTCCAGGATTACGAGAAGAAAAGCTGATTGCATTGATTAAGTCACTGCCTAAAAATCTGCGGCGTAACTTTGTTCCTGCTCCGGACTATGCCCGGGCATGTTATCAAGCAATGAAACCGTTTGAGTTATCGATGCTTGATACTATGTGTAAACAATTATTGCGCATGAGCGGTGTCAGAATTTCTGCAGATGATTTTGAGTTAACTCAACTGGCAGAACACCTTAAAATAAACTTTAAAATTGAAGACGATCAAGGTCGTTTAGTCGCTCAAGGACGTGATTTAGAAGCGCTAAAAGGTCAGTTACAAGGCGTTGTGGCCAAAGCGATCCGTAAAGTGGCAGATAAAGGCATCGAGCAACAAGCGATAACAACATGGTCATTTGGCGATTTACCGGTTCAATATCAACAGCGAAAAGGTAATTACGAAGTCAAAGCGTATCCGGCATTAATGGATAATAAAACCGATGTGTCGATTAAGTTATTTGATGATGAACATGAAGCTAAACGCCATCATCGAGTCGGACTGCGCCGATTATTATTGATTAATATCCCTTCGCCAGTGAAGCACTTGCAACAAGCATTGCCTAATAAGGCCAAGCTGGCGATGTACTTTAATCCGTTTGGGCAAGTGCAGATATTAATTGAAGATATTATTAATGCTGCTGTACAGCAGTTGTTAGATCAAAAACAACTCGACATTCGCAACGAGCAGCAGTTTGAACAAGCAAAAGATTGGGTCCGCCAAGAGCTTAACCCGACTGCAGAGTCTATTGCGCTAAATGTAGAGCAAATTTTGACGATTTATCAACGTATTAAAAAACGTTTGAAAGGTAAAATTAGCTTGGATATCGCGTTTGCGATGAGCGATATTCAAACTCAACTTGATAGCCTCGTTTATAAAGGCTTTGTGGAAGACTGTGGCTGGCAACGGTTAACTGATGTGGGTCGTTATCTGAAAGCTATTGAAAATAGACTAGAAAAGCTGCCAGTTGACCCCGCGCGCGATCGCTTACACATGCACAGCATTGCTAAAGTACAACAGGCATTAACGGCCCAATCGGCCAAAGTGCCACGCTCACAACCCGTTCCTGAAGCCTTGATTGAAGCTCGCTGGATGATAGAAGAGTATCGGGTATCATGTTTTGCACAGGTGTTAGGCACCGCTTATCCCATTTCAGAAAAGCGTGTGTTGAATTATATCAATCAAGTGTAATCTGATGAATTGATCTTCCGCATGACGGCATAAATACAACCGAGATCACTTAGCTGATGTCGGTTTTTTATTGCTTATCCTAAATTGATAAATTATTTAGTACTTAGTCGGCATAGGGCGCTCTCTGGGTAACTATCCTCAGCTCTGGATAAGCGATGGGATAAATCGATAAAACGGGATTATTTCAAGTCGGCAATATCAAACTTACCCGTTTTTGACAACAAGGCTTTTCCCCACGTCAATAGCGAGTCGATGCAACACACAGAGTAAGGCAACAAGCTATTTGATAACCGTATATTATCCTGAACTTAACTAATATGATTGTAGGAAGAATTGTTCTGGACAACTATTCCTGTCTTGATGCTGTTGTTGGCCAACATAATGTTGAACACTTAGCGGTGTTTTTCAAGATAGTGGTTCCTGAAACTCGTATTTTAGGATCAACTCAAGCATTCCACTTTTTTTGTTACCTATCTCTTAAGGAATAACCATGATTTTAAAAATATGCCAGAAACATAAAAAACTGAGTATTTCTATTTACTTAAACAACTAATGCAATGGGTGTGAATCATAATCTTATCAAAACAAGAGTCGGCAATTGCTGCAATAGTTCAAGACATCTCCCCCCTTTTTAATGTTCACTTTCTTGAAAAACTTTCATAAAAGTGAGTGTTTCCTTCATTTTGTGGTGTTATGTAGACTATTCGCGCAACAGAACTGAAAGTTTTTCGTAATTGCGGTTTAAATGTGATCTGACTATTGATATACTCGTTCTAAGAAGAAAGTGATTGTTACTCTTCTCTCTGTAAGGTAAATGTCATCCCCGCCCAGCATTAACAAGATGTCGTCAGTTTTTAGGATTCAACATCGTGTTTTTGTATATAAAAAGACATGCCTACACCTACAAAAAGACTTAAAAGATTGGAGTGATTATGGAAGTTCATGAATACGAAAACGCTTACTATCAAGTGAAAGATGACGTGTTAGAGTCTTTGCCTTCTGACGAAGAATAAGACCATTGAATGAGCATCTTAATGCTAAGGCTATTTAGTTCTCGCATTAAATACTTCGACACAGAAACTAAAAATAGCAGCCTAGGCTGCTATTTTTTATTAGTTATTTTTCATTGTTTGTTTGTATCAATAATGTGGATCAATAATTTTTAGCAAGAATACATAGCGTTTTATTGTCAGTACACAGTGATGATGGCTCCACTCAACCAAAGTCGTCAATATGTGCGACTTGGTACGATCCAACATTAACCTTCAATGCGACCCTTTTCAGGTAATATTTCAACAATAATCCAAGTATTACCTTTTTTATGGAGACGAATGGTGCGATCGTCAATCCATTTTTGGCCACCTTTTAGTCCTTGCATCTTAACTATTACGGTAACGTCGTCGGTAAATTTGCGGAAGAAATCGATATCAATTTCATCAATAGACATTGTGACTTGCTTCATGGATAAACCTAGTACATTCCGTTGTACTGCCGACGCAATATGGTAATGGTCAATCACATCCCAGATATCTGGAGAGACAAACTTTTTAGCTTTATCAACATCACGATCAACATAAATAGCTTCGAAGAAACCTAATGAGACCTGTTCTGGTGTGAGTTGAGGTTCGCCTAGCTCATTTGATTGGCCGCATGCACTGAGAAGGAAGAGTAGGCACAATGGGAGAAGTTTTATCAAGGTAATTTTTTTAAGCATAAATTTTTAACAGCTAATATTATTATTTTTAACCAGTATCTCGGTTTATGGCAAGTGTTACAAGGTTAAGGTCCATATAAATAATGGCACCACGAACAATTGTAGCGCAGATCATAATTTGCTTTTTGTTTTATGACTGATAGAACGTGTTTATGGAAATGATGGCGCTGTATTGAGCTATCACTCACATCACGACTAACAATAACAATAACACTATCAGGACACGACTATTCTGATCTTAATCCGTTAAAGCCCAACTCAGCAGCCTGACAGTTTTTCCATGTAATGGTCTTGATGTGCATTCACAGATTTGTTTACCTGTCAGCCCATGTTGAAGTGCAATGGGTACCTCCTTACAGGCAGATTTCAGCTTTGGCGGGCTGTGCTGAATTCCCTCATAGGACAAGGGTATTTTATACAGTAGCTTTGCGGAGCTGCGTTACATCTCGAAAATTGAACATCTACTGGGTAGTCGCGTCTTTTAGAAATAGACCCAATAAGTTAATATTTGTTCGATTGGCAGCTTAATGAGATGATTTTGATGCTAATGGCTTGACGCGGTCAAACTGGTATGTCATATATTAACAATGCACTCCATGTTGAGTGACACAGGTTGAGTGACACTAACCTTAATAAAAATACAGATTGGCAATTGCTTTGCCTTATTGGTTTTCTGGTAATTACGTTATCATAAGTAATCGATAATTCCACTAATGTTATCCACAGATTCTGTGGACAACCTTGTTGACGAACCTAAGTTATTTTGCTAACCCCTTGTATCTGCGGGTTTTTTTTGTGTGGTTAAAAAGTAGCGCAGACTTATTTTGAATCGAATTTACGTGCAAAAATAAAGCCTCATTACGAGGCTTTATTTTTTGTGATGACGACAAAGATATTTACCATTTCTTTTTCGGCTGAAACAACATATCAATATCATCACCTTCTTTTTTCGGTTTTGGTGCACTCGGTTCACTACGTTTTTGAGCGCCCATTATTTCATCCAGTAGTTGTTTTGCTTCATCGACTTTACGGGCAATAAAAGGATCAT
This sequence comes from Shewanella sp. CAL98-MNA-CIBAN-0140, assembly GCF_040309905.1. Classification (NCBI taxonomy): domain Bacteria; kingdom Pseudomonadati; phylum Pseudomonadota; class Gammaproteobacteria; order Alteromonadales; family Shewanellaceae; genus Shewanella; species Shewanella sp. CAL98-MNA-CIBAN-0140. Next base: position 15,885 of record NZ_JBEOPI010000043.1, on the reverse strand, counting down.
TAGGCGTTTGCGCTTTAATTATGTGTAGCGTGTTTAAGGCTTTCGTGACCATTTGTTTACTAGAACCGTACTGCTTCATAAAGCAAGCTGCACGCGCCCGACTAATCATAGAGTCGACATTTATTCTTAATTGAAGGTTGTCGATACGTATTTCTTCTTCTGCAAAAATAGACGGATCAACTTTTCCCTTATTATGTTCCGCACGTAAAATGGCTTTAAGTTTTTTTAGTGTTTTTACTAATTCTAAAATTTGTCTATCATTATCAGGTAAACGAAAGCTCTCAATCGCAGGGACTTGGCTAGGTGAGTTAGACACTGAGGCTATTTGCATTTTGATGTCGGCTAGACGACGTTCATAATCAGATTTTAATTGGCCTGATGCACGAACTATAGATTGTTCTAAAGCATCTTGAATGCGGCGATAAAGCACTAACATGATATGGCTAGAAGATGGGGTCATGCCAGTGTTAGATAAGACGGCATCGGTTTCATCTATGATGGCTCGCTGACGAGAAACTTCTACTCGACGCTCGGCTTCTGCCCGCTCTTTTTGCTGTTGGACAATACTAAAGCCGATAATCAGCAATAATAGTGCGCCAATAAGAATTAATATCAAAATTAAGGACATAAACGTTCCATTTTATCTTTCATATTACATGGTAAATATAGCCAAGTAGCTATGACTAAAAGTTATTTTGATGCTGGAATAAATAGTCCTGACAAAATATCATCAAAATGATTCTATATCTTAGCGTATGTTATCGCGGCTGTCGTTGAATAATAAGTCATTTTGTTGATAATTCATTAAACAGATGAGTCACAATGTTCATCAAAAGCTCAGTCAATTAGATAGGAGGTGATTTTACTTGCTCGTTATTCCTATTTATATTACATTTCATTCATCATATAACTTTTTATCATAGTTGAACGACTGTTCTTGTTATGTAAAACAACGTTCGATTTGTTCTTGTTTACATATTTTGCAGATGAGATACGGATAAATCAAGGATAAAACCATGAAACTGCAGCAACTTAGATATATTGCAGAGGTTGTGAAACACAACCTAAATGTGTCATCAACGGCTGAGAATCTCTATACTTCACAACCTGGGATTAGTAAGCAAGTCAGAATGTTAGAAGATGAATTGGGCATTCAAATATTTGGTCGTAGTGGTAAACACCTTACTCATGTAACCCCAGCCGGTCAGCAAGTTATTGATATAGCAAATGATATACTAGGCAAAGTCGATAGTATTAAAAAGGTGTCTGAAGAATATACTAAACCGAATCAGGGCGAATTGAATATTGCTACTACGGATACTCAGGCTCGATATGCTCTGCCGCAAATTATTGGTGAATTCATCAAACGCTATCCTAAAGTGAATTTACATATGCATCAAGGCACACCTTCACAAATTAGTGAGCAAGCCGCTAGAGGTGATTCGGACTTTGCAATTGCGACAGAAGCTATGCATTTATATACCGATTTAATTATGCTGCCTTGTTATCATTGGAATCGATCAATTGTCGTGACTCGTGATCACCCGCTGGCTTCCCAATCAACAAAAGTTAGCATTGAAGATTTAGCCAAGTTTCCATTGGTGACTTATGTTTTTGGTTTTGATAAAGCGTCTGAAATTGAAAAGTCATTTAAGCGTGCTGATCTCGATCCGCGTGTGGTGTTTAGTGCCACCAGTGCCGATGTGCTTAAAACTTACGTACGTCTGGGGCTTGGGGTAGGGGTGATCGCTTCTATGGCAATCGATCCTGCTGTTGATAAAGATTTAGTGGCGATTGATGCGAGTCATCTGTTTGCTCATAGTACAACTAAAATCGGCTTTAGACGTGGTAGTTTTTTACGCAGCTACATGTATGACTTTATGCGACATTTTGCACCGCATTTAACCCGAGACGTGGTTGAAAAAGCGGTCGGGCTTCGAGATCAACAACTGATTGATGAAATGTTTGCGGACATGGTATTACCGGTACGATAGTACTGAATATCGGTAATGTGTATCGTATAAAAAACCTCGCTCATCGGCGAGGTTTTTTTATAATCAATATAAAGGCTTAATCACGGATTAATTGATATTAATCTGGCGCGTAACCCGATCCACCAATTAACTCGCTATCCAAATAGGCTTTACCATCAGTCATCGCTAAACGACCTAAGCTAAACCATTTTACCACCAGAGGATAAATAGCATGCTCTTGTTCATGAACACGCCTGGCTAATATTTCAGCATCATCTTCAGGGTAAATAGGGACTTTAGCTTGCAATATCACCGGTCCAGCATCGAGTTCAGGGATAACAAAATGCACACTAGCGCCATGTTCAGTGTCGCCTGCATCGATAGCACGTTGATGTGTATGTAATCCTGTATACTTAGGCAATAATGATGGATGAACATTAATCATTTTCCCAAGGAAATGGCGAACAAACTCATCGGTCAAAATACGCATAAAACCCGCAAGAATAATCAGATCTGGTTGGTATTTCTCTATTGTTTTTAATAAACGTGCATCGTAATCGCTGCGTACTTCATTGATATAAGGAATAACGCAACTGGTATCAATTTCGCTTTGATGAGCGCGAATTAATCCATAAGCATCCGGCTTGTTACTGATCACACCAACAACGTCAGCCTTTAGGTTATCGTCACAACCATCAATGATAGCTTGAAGATTACTGCCCTTACCGGAAATCAATACCACAACACGACAGCTTTGGGTCATTAGATGATCTCCACTTGCTCTTCGTCGCCTTGACGCGTGGCAATTTCACCTATCAACCATGCATTTTCGCCTTCTGCGGTTAATAATGCTAATGCGGCATCCACTTTGTCTGTTGGCAGCGCAATAACCATACCTACACCACAGTTAAATGTGAGGAACATTTCATGTTGTGCAATATTGCCGTTTGTCATTAACCAATCGAACACCACTGGCCATTGCCAAGAGTCACCCTTTACCACAGCTTTACAATCATCAGGAAGTACTCGTGGGATATTTTCCCAGAATCCACCACCAGTAATGTGCGCCATTGCGTGAATATCTGATTGTTCAATCAGTTTCAATAAAGGTTTAACATAAATTTTTGTCGGCTCGAGTAAATGGTCAATTAACGGCTTACCAGCAAGATCTTGTTGCGGGTCCGCTTTGCTGACTTCTAATACCTTACGGATTAACGAGTAACCGTTTGAGTGAGGACCACTTGAACCAAGCGCAATGAGTGAGTCACCCGCTTTTACTTTTGTACCATCAATGATATCTGCTTTTTCAACAACACCAACACAAAATCCGGCAAGATCGTAATCTTCGCCTTCATACATGCCGGGCATTTCAGCTGTTTCGCCACCGATTAATGCACAACCTGATTGGAAACAACCTTCTGCGATTCCACTGACAACCGAGGTCGCCGTTGCAACGTCAAGTTTACCAGTCGCGTAGTAATCGAGGAAGAAAAGCGGTTCAGCACCTGAAACAATCAGGTCGTTGACACACATAGCAACTAAATCAACGCCTACGGTGTCATGCTTTTTATAATCAATGGCTAATCTTAATTTGGTGCCAACACCATCAGTGCCAGAAACAAGTACTGGGTGTTTGTATTTAGTCGGTAATTCGCACAATGCGCCAAAACCACCTAAATTGCCCATAACTTCTGGACGACGAGTGCGTTTTACCGCTGATTTAATGTTGTTTACTAACGCATTACCTGCATCGATATCAACGCCGGCATCTTTGTAACTTAGGGGGGTAGGAGTGGTCACGGAGGATCCTCTAGGGTACATCGTTTTATGGAATTTTATGCGCCGATATTCTACCAGTTTGTGTCCCGAGTCGAAAGTCATGTTTTTACTTTATCCTATAAATAAAACGATGAATTACCTATTTTTATTGGTTTAGGTCACGATTTACTGCAATTTTGAAACTTTATGTTTTATAGATAGGATAAATCGTCTAACATTTATCAAATTTGCCTGAAATAGTCAGAAATCTAGGAGAAATAAATGAAAGTCGTTGAAGTAAAGCATCCTCTGGTTCGTCATAAAGTCGGTTTGATGCGTGAAGCGGATATCAGCACCAAACGATTTCGTGAACTTGCAACAGAAGTTGGCAGTTTATTAACCTATGAAGCCACCGCTGATTTTGAAACGGAAATGGTGACAATTGAAGGTTGGAATGGTCCGGTCAATATTGAGCAACTTAAAGGTAAAAAAGTGACTGTAGTGCCTATTTTACGTGCGGGTTTAGGCATGATGGATGGCGTACTTGAGCATCTTCCCAGTGCACGTATTTCTGTTGTCGGTATCTATCGTGATGAAGAAACACTTCAGCCTGTGCCTTATTTTGAAAAAATAGTCAGTAATGTAGACGAGCGTATCGCTTTAGTGGTTGATCCAATGTTAGCCACTGGCGGCTCAATGATTGCGACAATCGACCTGCTGAAAAAACGTGGTTGTACATCAATTAGAGCTTTAGTTTTGGTTGCTGCGCCTGAAGGCATTAAAGCCCTTGAACTAGCTCACCCTGATATTGAACTGTACACTGCAGCGATTGATGATTGCTTAAACGAGAAAGGTTATATCTTGCCAGGTTTAGGTGATGCGGGCGATAAGATATTTGGTACCAAATAATTCGTTATACGGATTGTAGATACCCAGGCTCGGTATAATTAACATCATGTGCGAGACCATAAAAACGGGAGCCTTTATTGAGGCTCCCGTTTTTATTTCTATCTTGATAAGCCTTAGCCAGCTGTTGAATGTTAAAGCACCATCGCAGCAATCCAACCAAAAACAAGCAGTGGAATATTATAGTGAATGAACGTTGGGATCACGCTGTCGCGAATATGATCATGTTGCCCATCGGCATTAAGACCTGCTGTGGGACCTAGCGTTGAATCCGATGCTGGCGAACCTGCGTCACCAAGCGCGGCAGCGGTACCGACTAGCGCAATGGTTGCCGCCACAGAAAAACCAAAACTGAGTGCTAACGGTACATAAATGGTGGCGATAATCGGAATGGTTGAAAACGAAGAGCCAATGCCCATGGTAATCAATAAGCCAACAATAAGCATCAATAATGCGGCTATTGCTTTGTTGTCACCTATCATGTCGCCTAAAGACGTCACCAGTGTGCCGACTTCCCCGGTCGACTTAACCACGGCGGCAAAACCTGCTGCTGCAATCATAATAAAGCCAATGTTGGCCATCATATGCACACCTTGGTCGAACAGGTCTTTACTCACTTCATGTTTAATAATTCCTGAAAAACGGAAAATAATAAATCCGCTTAATGCACCAAATATCATTGAATCAGTTTGTAATTGAACCACTAAAGTCACCACTATTGCTGATAATGATATCAACAGACTTTTTCGGCTAATCGTGGTTGAAATGCTGTCATTTATCACAGGTTGCTCAATAATATATTGTCTAGGTTTGCGGTAACTGATAAATATCGCCGTGAGTAGACCAACAACCATGCCCATAGCAGGTAATAACATTGCCTTAGGAATTTGTTCACCGACTGCATTTAAACCATTAATGTTCAAATTTGCTAAAAGGATGTCATTGAGGAAAATTCCGCCAAAACCGATAGGTAATATCATATAAGTGGTGACCAAGCCGAACGTTAGAATACAGGCTATAAGACGGCGGTCGATATGTAGCTTGGAAATGACATGTAATAATGGTGGAATAAGGATCGGGATAAAGGCAATGTGAATAGGTAAAATATTTTGCGATGAAATAGCCATTAACAGTATTGTGACCAATAACAACCAACGTACCACTTGAGTATTACCACTATTGGGTTCTTTGCCGAGCTTTTTAATAATTGAATGGGAAATTAACGTTGTTAAGCCCGAATGTGACAATGCTGCCGCAAACGCGCCAAGCAATGCATAACTTAATGCAATTTGAGCTCCGCCGCCGAGTCCGTCATTAAAGGCTGCTATCGTTTGATGAATATCTAATCCACCGACTAAACCCGCCACAACAGCACTAATGGTCAACGAGACCACAACGTTAATTCGAATAAAGCTTAAAAAAAGCATTAAGCAAACCGCGATAACAACCGCATTCATAATTATATTTCATAAAAGTAAGTGAGGCGGCTATTCTTGACCGTCTACAGCATATTTGTCCAGCGTATATCGACTTTTTACTTATTTATGCCGATTTTTCAATCAATATTACCTTCCGTTGTGGATAATGTTTGCCTAGGTCATGTCAGCAAATCATTTTTGTAATATTCGACAGTTATTATTTAGTGGGTCAGCATGTTTTATTTTTCAGCAGGTAAACCCATTTTCATTTGAAATAACTTATAAGTCCGCTAAATTAGATGTATGGTATACCTCTGATATAAGTCCCAACGGCATAGTCAATTGTTAAGTAGATCACAATTAGCAAGAACGCTTTGCCGTTGTTGAATGTTTAAGCCATTAAATGGAGATAGATAATGAGCGTATTAGTAGGCCGTCCAGCCCCAGATTTTACCGCAGCAGCCGTTCTTGGTTCTGGTGAGATTGTTGACACATTTAACCTCGCTACCGCAATTAAAGGTAAGCCTGCGGTTATTTTCTTCTACCCACTCGATTTTACTTTTGTATGCCCATCAGAGCTAATTGCTTTTGATCACCGCATGGAAGAGTTCACCAAGCGTGGTGTTGAAGTGATTGGTGTTTCAATTGACTCACAGTTCACTCATAACGCATGGCGTAACACTCCAGTAGACAAGGGGGGTATTGGCCAAGTTAAATACACACTAGTTGCTGACGTTAAACATGAAATTTGTAAAGCATACGACGTTGAGCATCCAGAAGCTGGCGTGGCTTTCCGTGGTTCTTTCTTAGTAGACAAAGAAGGCCAAGTTCGTCACCAAGTGGTTAACGATTTACCATTAGGCCGTAACGTTGACGAAATGATCCGTATGATCGACGCTCTTCAGTTCCATGAAGAGCACGGTGAAGTTTGTCCTGCTGGCTGGTCAAAAGGCGAAAAAGGCATGACTGCTAGCACAGAAGGTGTCGCAGCATACTTAAGAGATAACTCTGACAAGCTATAATCTAGCGGATTAGAGACAATAAAAAAGCTGCTTCGGCAGCTTTTTTATTGAGTAAGATAAATATTTTATCGACCGTTCTAAGGCGATATAGCCTGCTTGAGATGCAATTGTTATCTCGAGCGGAGGTTACCTAGTATCCATTATTCGCTGGCTGGATCGCTCTTCTCTTCCACAGCGGCTAATGGCCAACCACCTAATGCTTTCCAACGATTGACGATAAGGCAAAATAATTCGGCGGTGCGTTCGGTATCATATAATGCTGAATGCGCTTCTTTGTTGTCGAAATCGATGCCAGCCATTTTACACGCTTTAGCCAATACCGTGTGCCCAATAGCAAGGCCAGCAAGTGTTGCGGTATCAAAGCTCGCAAAAGGATGAAAAGGAGATCGTTTTAAACCGTTTCGTTCTATGGCCTTGTTCACAAACCCTAAGTCAAAAGCGGCATTGTGAGCGACAATAATACTGCGATGACAATCTACTGCTTTTTGGGCTTTTTTGACTTCTTTAAAAATCTCTAACAAAGCGACTTTTTCGTCTACCGCACCACGAAGTGGGTTGGTGGGATCGATACCATTAAAAGCTAAAGATTCAGGCTCTAGGTTCGCGCCCTCAAAAGGCTCAATATGAAAATGAAGGGTTTTATCAAGTTCAATGACCCCATCACTATTCATTTTTAATAAGCTGACGGCAATTTCAAGCAACGCATCGGTATTGGCATTAAAACCCGCAGTTTCGACATCGATAACAACAGGGAAATAACCACGAAAGCGGTGTTTAAACTTGTTAGCGTCGCAAATATCAGTCATTACAGTCTTTATCCTCAATAGCTATCATTCATCGGTGCAAATGATGTAGGCCGAGTATTATGCGCAAACTCAAGCTCAGTGTCATGTTTGATTGTGGTTTTTATCATCGATTAAACATGATTGTTGACTAAAGGAACTGACTTTGTGGCCGATAGAAAGTATGTAATCAGGTATATAGGGTGTTTTTATGTGGCGAAAACTGATAATTCTCGCAAGTTTGTGTCTTTGCTCAACGGCTAATGCTGATTTGAGGCACTACGTGGCGTCGCTCGAAAACTCAGCATGGCGCATTGGTGAGAGTAATCCGATAGAGTGTCGTCTTGAACATGATATTCCTAATTATGGTCGCGCGGTGTTTACCAGTAGGGCAGGTAAAGATTTGAATTTAAACTTCACCTTAGATATGTGGCTTAAGCCTGATGCGGTGACCAAGGCAACATTAATTAGCCGAGCTCCGAGTTGGCGTCCTGGGCATAATTCCAAAGAAATCACCCAACTGACTTATAACAAGCAATTTAATGGTGAAGTACCCAAAAAAGCCGCTTGGTCGATGTTGAATGAATTGAGTCAAGGAATGGAACCCACTTTTTACTATGCTGATTGGTATAATCACAACGCTAAGATTGCAGTGGGATTGTCGTCGGCTAATTTTGGCGGTAAATATCGTGAGTTTCGCGCTTGTTTAGCTAATTTGCTGCCTTACAGTTTTGATGATATTGCTTTTACGGTATTACATTACCAAGAAGGCGGGGTCGATCTGACGCGTTTCTCTACCCACCAATTACAAAAAATACAGCGCTATTTGTCTTATGACTCTGAAGTAGAACTCGTTCTTATTGATGCTTACACTGACAGCTACGGTGGGCGCTTGGTTAACCAAAAGGTGTCAGATAAACGGGCTGACTCAGTGAAAAATATTTTAATTGCTAGCGGTATTACTAAAGATCGTATTCATACCGAGGGGCATGGCGAAAAACGTCATGTTACTGGCAATGACCTTGCTGAAGAACGTAAGATGAACCGCAGAGTTGTGATTAAAATAACCAAGCCGATATAAACCCACCTCATGTATTATTAGCTGCACTATTAAGCGCAGTATTGACCCTATTTAGCCCGTAACAAGATTAGCTATCTATTTATTCAGTTGTTGTATGTATATTCCGCCACAGTAGCCTCTTTTTCTCGATACCATTGAGATATAAATAATAATCAATAAACGGGTTTTCCACGCTAAGGCATTATATCAACGCTCATCAATAAGGCCTCACTCGGCGGTCATTCAACATTCGTTAGACCAAGCTAATACTGATATAAAAGAGTCATTTGTAAACGATTGTTGCTCCTTTAGAGGCTAACGAGTAAAGCGATGCAAGCGTGTCTCGTTTTCCTCCATATTGATTAAAAAGACTCAATTTTTTCTCCATTAATATGGCTTGAATTGAAATGCTCTGATTTGTTCGCTTATAAGTTTGTTTATGAAGATACTGAAAAAAAGGCAAAAAAAGACCCACTTAATCCAAGTGGGCTAAATAATTTGCAATCAACAAATTTAAGGAAGGAAGTCAAACATAAGAACTAAGGATAACTGAAGTATTGGGTTACATCAGTTTGGCGTTCTTGGTTTTCAACATCTAAATCAGATGTGTCCTGAAAACAAGGTCATAGTAGAATGAATACACTTATCTGGCAAACTAGAAAAAATACGCATTATGATTAGTAAAACTAATGCTTTTTAGTGATCTTAATATGGTTTTTATACGCTGAACGGCTTATATAGTGGTTTTTTAGTTTGTTATATACATTTAATGCATAATTATTCGGATTAGTTAATTTTAAAACAATATTATTTAACAAATAGAATATATCTTGCTGTGATATAAAGCATGTTTATCTTCTTGATGTTGATAAGTATGGCTCTTAACCAAGGTGAACATCATCAAGCTACTTATATCTGAAACAGAATAAACTCCGAAAATGTCTTTATGAGGCTAAGTTCATATCCAGTGATAAACGCGCTGAATAATCTCCCTTCTTGAATCACTGAAGACTTGATTACTGACAACGTAAGCATCCAATATTATTAGATGATATTTTATTCATGTTTACATTTTACAGGGCGTGGGATGATAAGTTGCAGTGCGCGGTTTACGTTCACCTTGGCCGCGTTGCTTTTAAGGCTTTTTTAGGTTTTTAAGTGGCTAGAACTAGGCCGTTGTCACCAATAAATGTTTTATTTGTATGCCATGTTTTGTTTAATAGGTCGTTAATTTTTTTGGAAAATACATTAATAAAGCTTCATCTCTTACAGTTTCTGAGGTTTTTCGTGTGTTTAAGCGCATTTTGAGCAAAATAAAGTCTGCTTTTCACTTAGTACATTATTCACAAGCGTGTTGGTACTCGGTATAGTAAGCCAACTTTTACAACCTAAAAATTGATGTTCAAATTATGTTTGTTTGGCCTATTTCAGTCTATTACGAAGATACCGATGCGGGTGGTGTTGTGTATCATTCGAATTACTTAAAATTTTTTGAACGAGCTCGTACCCAATGGTTAAAAGCACTGGGTGTCCGCCAAGCAGAACTGTTGGCAGAAGATATTGCTTTTGTCGTTAAACATGTAGAAATAGATTTTCGTAAAGCGGCAAAGTTTGAACAGGATTTAGTTGTTGAATCCAAGGTTATAGAATTAAAAAAAGTGTCGTTGGTATTTCACCAGCGCCTAGTTGATCATCAAGGTGATTGCTATTGTGAAGCGACAGTGGTTGTTGCGTGTATATCTTTATCACGTATGCGTCCCCGCGCTATTCCCCTAAATATTGTTCAGGAGTTTGACAGTGCACGCTGAAATTTCATTTATTGGTTTGTTTTTAGAAGCCAGTGTGTTGGTAAAGTTAGTTATGCTGACCTTATTGGCATTATCGATTGCCTCATGGGCCGTGATCCTTCAACGCAATAAATTATTAACTTCAGCAAGAGTTAAATCATTACGTTTTGAAGACACTTTCTGGTCTGGTGTTGATTTAAATCGTCTTTATAAAGAATTGATTGCACGTGGTAGTGCTATCTCTGGTTTAGAAGCCATGTTTGTGGCGGGTTTCAAAGAATATACTCGTTTGAGTAAAGTAAACAGTAAAGCTCCACAAGCCGTTATGGATGGAACATCTCGAGCAATGCGAGTGAGTTTGTCGCGAGAAATGGAAAAACTTGAAAACAATTTGCCTCTATTGGCAACAATTGGTTCAACCAGCCCATACATTGGTTTATTTGGTACCGTTTGGGGAATTATGAATTCCTTTATCGCACTGGGTTCGGTAGAAAATGCCACGTTAGCTATGGTTGCACCGGGTATTGCTGAAGCACTCATTGCAACGGCAATGGGTTTGTTTGCTGCTATTCCAGCCGTAATTGGTTATAACCGTTTTACAACGCAAGTTGATAAAATTGAAATGACTTATGCTAACTTTATGGAAGAATTCTCCAACATATTGCAACGTCAAGCATATAGCGAGAAGGAAGCCGTTTAATGTATCAGCGTAAACGTCATCGTCCAATTGCAGAAATCAACGTTGTACCTTATATCGATGTCATGTTGGTGTTGTTGATTATTTTTATGGTGACAGCGCCAATTGTTTCGCAAGGGGTTAAAGTAGAATTACCTCAGGGTAATGCGGAATCGTTACCACCTGATAGTAAGCCTCCAATCGTGGCATCAATTGACGCTGCTGGGCAATACTTTTTGAATACTGGTAGTAGCTCTAACTCTCAAGCGATGGACATAGAGCAAGTCTCTACGGAAGTCGGAGCATTAATTCAGCTTGAACCATTAAGACCCGTGGTAGTCAAAGCTGACCGCACCATACCTTATGAAAGCGTTATTCAATTAATGATTAGTTTGCAAGGTGCTGGTGTGCCAGCCGTTGGGTTAATGACTGATTCACCGAAGGAGAAATAGGTGGCTGGAAAATCAGATTTAACCGTACCCGTTTCTATTTCTGCCGGTATTCATATTGGGTTTATTGTCATCCTTGCTCTAGGCATTAGTTTTGATGATAAGCCCAAGCAAATGCAAACTGCAGCGGCAAGTGCGCCGGCCATGCAAGCTATTGTGATTGATCAACAGAAAGTAAATGATAGAGTTGAGCAATTAAAGAAGCAAAAACAAGATGTGGCTAATCAAGAAAAGGTACGTCAAGCTGAGTTAGAACGTAAAGCATTGGAAGCGCGTCGCGAGCGTGAACGCGAGCAAGACAAAATTAAGACATTAGAGATCCAGCGTAAACAAAAAGAGCAGGAAACTCAAAAGGCCAATGATGCGGCGAAAGCGGCTCAGGCAAAACAACGGCTTGAAAAAGATCGGGCAGACAAAGCTGAAGTTGTGCGTAAGCAGAAAGAGCAGGAACAAAAAGTTGCAGAAGATGCCGCCAAGCTAGCGTCTGAAAAACGTAAGCAAGAAGAGGCTGCTGCGAAAAAAGCTCAACAAGAACGTCAACGAGCTGATGATGAACGTAAACGCAAAGAAGAAGCTGAGCGTAAACGCAAAGCCGAAGCCGACACTAAAGCGCGTCAAGAGCGTGAAATGGCAGAGGCAATGTCTGCAGAACAAGACTCGCTTTCTAAAACGCGTAATAGGCAAGTGTTGTCAGAAGTCGATAAGTATAAAGCCATGATTATTGCCACTATTCAACGTAACTTAGTAGTTGATGAATCAATGCGTGGTAAAAGCTGCCGGGTATTTATTCGTTTAGCGTCTGATGGCTTTGTTACTACAAGCCAAACGTTGGACGGTGATCAGGTAGTTTGTCGAGCGGCCAAAGCGTCTATAAATAAAGCTGGACGGTTACCCGTATCGCCTGAACCGGCTGTTTATCAGCAATTAAAAGAAATTAATTTAACTGTTTCACCGGAATTTAATTAAGATCAATGGTATTTAATGATGGAATTGAGTAAAAGGAGTCCCATGAAAAATTTGGCTAAATGGCTAACACTGGTATTGATAGTGTTAACTACTCCCGCGCGCGCAGCGTTAGAGATTGTGATTACTGAAGGGGTTGATGCCGCGAGACCCATTGCCGTAGTTCCTTTTGTTTGGCAAGGACAAGGGCCTGCTCCAGAATCTATTTCTGATGTGGTCGCATCTGATTTGGCTCGCAGTGGTACATTTAAAACGCTTGATGTGCGTGCATTGCCACAGTCAACTATTTCTTCAGTAAACGGTTTTACGGCTCAGAGCTGGGCTAATGTAGAAGCTGAAGCAGTTGTTGTTGGCACGGTTAAACCCTATGGCGCTGATAAATACTTAGTGAGTTTTGAGTTGATTGATTTAGTCAAAGCACAGCTTCAAGCGGGAAAAGGGCCTCAGAATAACAGTGAGTTATTGCTTGAAAGTCGTGAAACCGTTATCAGTGCAAACCAATTTAGACAATATGGTCACCGTATAAGTGATATTGTTTATGAAAAACTCACGGGGATCCGTGGTGCGTTTTTAACTCGTATTGCGTATGTTGTGGTTAAACAAGGTCAAAAAGCACCTTACCATCTTATGATTGCTGATTATGATGGTTATAATGAACAAATGTTATTACGTTCACCAGAGCCATTGATGTCACCGGCTTGGTCTCCAGATGGACGTCGTTTAGCCTATGTGAGTTTTGAAAATAGAAAAGCCGAAATTTTTGTTCAAGACATCTATAGCCAAACTCGTACTCTGGTGAGTAGTTTTGATGGCATTAATGGCGCGCCAACATTTTCTCCCGATGGGAAAAAGTTAGCGGTTACATTGTCAAAGGATGGTCAGCCAGAAGTTTATGTCGTCGATATTGCTACCAAGACAACTCGACGCATTACAGAACATTACGCAATTGATACTGAACCTTCTTGGTTCCCAGACGGCAAATCAATTTTATTTACTTCTGAACGTGGTGGTAAGCCGCAGTTATATCGCGTAAGTTTAGATACAAATAAAGTCTCGCGTATGACTTTTGAAGGAGAATGGAACCTAGGTGGTTCAATTACCCCAGACGGTCGTAGTATGATTTTTGTAAACCGTACTAACGGTAAGTTCCATATTGCTCGAATGGATCTTGCAACACGCTTTATGCAGGTGCTTTCATCAACTCAACTTGATGAATCGCCAAGTGTTGCCCCTAATGGCACTATGGTTATCTACGGTACAACCCATCAAGGTAAACAAGTGTTAGCTGCTGTTTCTATGGATGGCAGATTTAAAGCAAGATTGCCTGTCGGCCAGGGCGAGGTGAAGTCACCAGCATGGTCTCCGTTTCTCTAAATAGATATTGATAAGGATTTAAAATGGATCTGAATAAGTTGTTTAAAGCTATGTTGGTTGCAGTTCCGCTTATGGCACTGGGTGCCTGTAGTTCAACTTCAGACTCGGAAACTGATGCTAGCGGTTCTATGAGTGGTACTGGTAGTGAATATGGTGCTGGTGGTGTTGAAACTGGTGGTGTAGCACCTGTGCTAAGTTCTGCAGAACAGCAGCGTTTAAAAGAACAGGAATTACGTCGTCAAAATATCATTTACTTTGATTTTGACCGCAGTGAAGTTCAAAGCGAAAATGCTGAAATTCTTCAAGCACACGGTAATTATTTAGTTGGAAACCCAAATGTTCGTGTTTTGATCGAAGGTCATGCCGATGAACGTGGTACTCCTGAATACAACATTGCACTAGGTGAGCGACGTGGCAAAGCGATTGCAAAGTATTTGCAGAGTATGGGCGTACAGCCTAGCCAAATGAGCGTAGTCAGTTATGGCGAAGAAAAGCCATTAGATTATTCTCGTAGCGATACTGGTTTTGGTAAAAACCGTCGTGGTGTGTTAGTTTACTAAATGTATGAAGAACAAGGCCAACCGTTATCGGTTGGCCTTTTTTAGGAGATAAAAATGAAACAAGCCATATTAGTTGCGGCAATGTTCTTCACTACTGTAACGGCTTGTGCCGCTCCAGCGCCTGTTGAAGATGTTGCAGGAGGTTCGAATGATGACAGAGTCTCAAGGTTAGAGCGCATCATGAAAGCAAAGCAACAAGGCGATTTTGAGATGCAACGTCGTATGGATGTATTGCAAAATGAGGTGTTGGATTTAAGAGGCATTACTGAGCAACAAAATTATCAAATGAATCAAATGTTACAGCGTCAACGACAGCTGTATGAAGATATTGCAAATCTTACTGCTCAGTCATCAACACCCGCTGCGCCAGTTCAAGCGGATGCCACTTCGGTCGCAGCAGCTAGTTCAACCTTGGGTGAAACAGGAAGCTATGAAGCCGCAGTGAATTTGGTCCTTAAAGAGCGCAAATATGATGAAGCAATCCCTGCTTTTCGTAATTTCATAGCCAAATACCCAGAATCAAATTATGCAGCTAATGCAAACTATTGGTTAGGCCAATTGTTGTACAATAAAAATGAATTCAGTGATGCTAAACAAGCATTTAGCACAGTGGTCAGTCAATTTGCAGATTCAAATAAGCGTGGTGACAGTTTGGTCAAACTTGGCATGATTGCAGAAGAAGAAAATGATCTTGCAGGTGCTAAAGCGCTTTATAACAAAGTTATCAAAGAGTATGCCGACAGTGCCTCTGCACGACTAGCTCAACAGCAATTATTAGCATTAAAAGGCTAGTTAAGCCAAAAAACCGCCTCTTAGTCTGTTTTTCATGCAAACAACAAGAAATTATACATTTGCGCTTGCATGAGAAATTGAAAAAGGTATTATAGGCGCCCTCAGAACGGCATAGCCTTTTGGGGGTGTTAGAAGGTAATTACTTAGTCTACAGTCTCTGTGTTTTAAGTTATGGCCTTTTAGTTACCAAGATGGGTCGTTAGCTCAGTTGGTCTTGAAATAGAGACAGTTGGCTTTTGTTCCCGTAAGAATATAAGTTCTTGCAAAACCAAGATGGGTCGTTAGTTTAGTTGGTCTTGAAATAGAGACAGTTGGCTTTTGTTCCCGTAAGAATATAAGTTCTTGCAAAACCAAGATGGGTCGTT
>NZ_JBEOPI010000042.1:0-39417 GCF_040309905.1 Shewanella sp. CAL98-MNA-CIBAN-0140 | reverse complement strand
ACAGAAGACAATTTCGAATAACTCAATACCTGTGAATGTCCACACAGATTACTTGATAAATTGTTAAAGAGCGTTGACCGTTTCAGTAGGTCAGGGGTGCGTATTCTACGCATTCCCTTTATGGCGTCAAGTGTTTTTTCAAACTTCTTTTTGCCTGTTATCAACACTACTAAGTAGTTGTTAATAACGCTAACCGGTTTTTGCTTTCGCTGTATGCCGTGTCAGTGGATGCGCATTATAGGCAGCTTGAGATTTAGTGCAAGCGCTTTTGTGTAAAAAAATGACCTTTTTATGATCTTTTATTCATTTCACCACTTAACTACAAGATACCCACTATTTACCCCCAAAGTTATCCACAATTGGTTAATTTATCAGAGAGTTTTAAGATGACAGAAACAAAAAAGGTAGCGAATAATCGCTACCTTTTTTATCTAATATCAATGATGAACTGATAATTAACTGAGTTTACCGTGACATTGTTTGTATTTTTGGCCTGAACCACATGGGCATGGATCGTTACGGCCTATCTTCTCACCTTCACGGATCACCGTTTTAGGCGCTTTTGCTTGTTGTGTATCTTCATTGCCTAATGCTTCAGCTGATGCGTGTTGATAAGCCAGTTCGATCTTTGCTTCTTCGTCACGGCGACGCTGTTCCATTTCGTCTACATCGGACTGAGCTTGCACTTGGACCTTAGATAGAACACTTATCACATCATTTTTCAATGATTCAAGCATTTGTTGGAATAACTCAAAAGATTCACGCTTATATTCTTGCTTTGGATTTTTCTGTGCATAGCCACGTAAATGAATACCTTGACGCAAATGATCCATAGCAGCTAAGTGTTCTTTCCAGAGTCCATCGAGTGTTTGTAGCATTACCGATTTTTCAAATTGACGTAATACCTGTGCACCGACCATTTCTTCTTTAGCTTTATATAAATCAGTCCATGATGTCACGATACGTTCGCGTAAGGTTTCTTCATGCAGATTATCATCTTTATCTAACCATTCTTGTATCGTTAACGCTAGACCAAACTCATTACTGAGGCGTTGCTCAAGCCCAGGCACATCCCAGAGCTCTTCGAGTGAACGTGGTGGGATATATTGGTCGATAATAGCGCTGATCACATCTTGTTCGATATTCTGAATCGTTTCTTGAATGCTTTCAGCATCCATTAACTCATTACGCTGTGAATAGACGACTTGACGCTGATCGTTAGCAACATCATCGTATTCCAGTAGTTGCTTACGAATATCGAAGTTACGCGCTTCTACTTTACGCTGGGCATTTTCGATAGCACGCGATACCCAAGGATGTTCAATCGCTTCACCTTCTTCCATCCCTAGTTTTTTCATCATGCCTGAAACACGATCTGAGGCGAAGATACGCATTAAGCTGTCATCCATCGACAAGTAAAAGCGTGAAGAACCGGCATCACCTTGACGACCTGAACGGCCACGTAGCTGATTATCGATACGACGTGATTCATGACGTTCTGTACCAAGAATATGTAAACCGCCAGCTTCGAGTACTTTACCATGCTGAATGTTCCAGTCTGAACGAACCTTAGCAATCTGTTCAGCCGTTGGATTTACTAATTCTTCAATTTCAACTTTCCAGTTACCACCCAGAACAATATCCGTACCACGGCCAGCCATGTTTGTTGCAATGGTTACTGCGCCAATACGCCCGGCTTGAGCAATAATCTCTGCCTCTTTCTCGTGGAATTTGGCATTCAATACACTGTGTGGAATTTTTGCTTCTTTTAGTAATGATGCTAAAACTTCAGATTGTTCAATTGATACGGTACCAACAAGCACTGGCTGACCACGTTCACGACAAGCTTCAATGTCTTTAACAATAGCTGCATATTTCTCTGGCGCGGTGAGATAGACCAGATCAGGCATATCGTTACGCACCATAGGCTGATTGGTCGGTACAACAACAGTATCTAAACCATAGATATGTTGAAATTCAAATGCTTCAGTGTCTGCAGTACCTGTCATACCGGCAAGTTTGTCATACTGTCTAAAGTAGTTTTGGAAAGTAATAGAAGCCAGAGTTTGGTTTTCATTCTGGATTTTAGCGCCTTCTTTGGCTTCGACAGCTTGATGTAAGCCTTCAGACCAGCGACGTCCAGGCATAGTACGACCTGTATGTTCATCGACGATAATGACTTCATCATCTTTGACAATATAATCGATATCTTTTTCAAACAAGGTATGTGCGCGAAGTGCGGCATGAGCATGGTGCAACAAAGAGATATTCGACGCAGAATAGAGTGAATCACCTTCTGCTAACATGCCTTTCTCAATTAAGAGTAGCTCAACTTTTTCTTGCCCACGTTCAGTTAAATAAACCTGCTTACCCTTTTCATCAATTGTGTAATCACCTTCGCCAACATAGTCTTCGGTATCTTCTTTGTCTTGACGGATTAAACTTGGGATTAATAAATTGATTTTAGCGTATAGCTCAGAACTGTCTTCGGCCGCACCAGAAATAATCAACGGTGTACGGGCTTCATCAATTAAAATTGAATCGACTTCATCAATAAGGGCATAGTGCAATGGTCGCTGAACACGTTCTTGGGGAGAAAACGCCATGTTGTCACGAAGGTAGTCAAAACCAAATTCATTATTGGTGCCGTAGGTGATATCGGCAGCATAGGATTCTTTCTTTTCAAATTGGCCTATACCAGAAATGTTAATCCCGACACTTAAGCCTAAAAACTCAAACAGTGGGCGGTTATTTTCAGCATCACGCGTTGCTAAGTAGTCGTTCACAGTAATGATGTGAACACCTTTGCCCGTTATTCCATTAAGGTAGGCTGGCAGGGTTGCCGTCAGGGTTTTACCTTCACCGGTTCGCATTTCAGCAATACGATTGCTGTCTAATACCATGCCACCGAGTAATTGAACATCAAAGGGACGCATTTCAAACACACGCTTTGATGCTTCACGTACAACAGCAAAAGCCTCTGCCATGATATTATCTAACGTTTCACCATTTTCTAGACGGGTACGGAACTCTGCAGTTTTAGCTTTAAGTTCTTCATCAGAAAGTTTTTCGTAATCAGATTCTAATGCATTAATTTGATTAACAATTTTTCCAAGACTTTTCAGGGTGCGGTCGTTGCGACTTCCGAATACTTTTGTCAGTAGTTTGCCTAACATCTTAATCACTTATCTGTTGTAGGTTTGGCTCATTTGAGCGCATTAACCGTTAATATTATTAACTTGCTTTGCGGTAGACGTATTTCTGTGGATCTATTTGTTGTTTACCGCGCAGCACTTCGTAATGCACATGGGGGCCGGTTGAACGGCCTGTGCTTCCCATACTGGCAATTTTATCGCCTTTGGCAACGACGTCACCTACGTTTACTGACAGAGATTTATTATGTCCATACCGAGTGCGAAGACCATTTCCATGATCAATTTCGACTAACTCACCATAGCCAGACATCCTTCCTGACCATGTTACTACGCCTGCAGCAGTCGCAGTAACATCTGTCCCTTCTTTACCGGCGAAATCAATACCTTTATGCATTGTTCGTCGGCCATTAAAAGGGTCATTTCGTAAACCATAGGACGAAGATAACCAACCTTTATCGATTGGCCGCCCTGATATAAAACGCTCTTCATCTATATGGAGATTAGATGCTACTGTTTCAAGTAGTGATAGCTGAACGTTATTATTATCAATTCTAGATGCCAGCTCACTCATTTCATCGATAAGCTGACTTAATTCGACACCATTGCCTATTTCGCTTAAACCGCCGATACCAACTTCTGTAGAGAAATCAAATTGATCATCAAGGAGGTTATTTTGCGCTACTTGTTGCCCCAGGGCTTCAAGACGGGTGATTTTGGCTTGCATCTTGGCCACATGAACAACCAAAGTTGTCAGCTGGGTTTCTGTTGCAGTTTTGAGTTCTACCACTTGTTGCTTTTGCTGTTGGCGCAGTTGTTTATTTTCATCAACTTTCGCTTGTTGGTTAGCAAAACGCTCAGTGCTATATTGATATATTCCTGTGCCTGTGGCCATTAGAATAATAGGTAGGAGTAACCAACGCTTGCTAGGTTGCCAGCGCGTTACACCATTTCGACCTTGGATAAAAACTGTTACACTCATAGCTTCATTCAGCCATCTAATTATCATATGAAAAAGCCCCCTCAAGATCTCAGTAATTTAGTTCATCTGTCTGGGAGACTGCCTGAACTGGCCGAGAAAGCAGAACTACTTAATAATCTGAATCGTTATGTAAAACAGACGTTAAATGGTCCTGTGGCCGAGCAGCTCAAAGTCGCCAATCTCCGCCAGGGTGTTCTTGTTATTGAAACTACATCAGCAGCATGGGCTGCTAGAATAAACTTTCAAAAGCAGAAGCTATTAAAACAGCTTCAAACTGATACGCTTCCGATGCTTACCGGTATTGAGGTGAAAGTCAATCCTGGACTTGCCTTAGCAAAACCACAATCTCAACCTAATCAAAATATGATCAGCACCACTGCTGCAAAACATATTGAAGCATTAGCAGAACATATCGATGGTTCTTTAGGTGAAAAACTAAAACGGCTGGCTGCATTAGCCAGCCGTAATAGGCAATCTTAACCAGTTAAGCGAGTGTTAACGCACCTGGAACCATGAAACTGACAGGTACATCAGCCTCTTTGTCAAAGCTCACTAATTCCCACGCATCTTGCTGAGCAAGTAATGCACGGACAAGTTGGTTGTTTAACGCATGACCAGTTTTATAAGCCGAAAACTCACCGACAATGGCATGGCCAGCAACATATAAGTCACCAAATGCATCGAGAATTTTATGCTTAACGAATTCGTCTTCATAACGCAGACCATCAGGGTTTAATACACGATATTCGTCAAGTACAACGGCATTTTCCATGCTGCCACCCAGTGCAAGATTATTCGCACGTAGATATTCAATATCTCGCATAAAACCAAATGTTCTGGCACGACTAATGTCTTTCACGAACGCTGATGTCGAAAAGTCCATCACCATGTGTTGCTGACTGCGAGCAATTTCTGGGTGAGCAAAGTCAATTTCAAAATCAACTCTAAACCCTTTGAAAGGTTTTAACTCGGCCCATTTATCGCCATCTTCAACACGCACAGGTTTGGTGATTTTTAGATATTTCTTCGCGGCTGCCTGTTCTTTAATACCTGCACTTTGCAGTAAGAACACAAATGGACTTGCACTGCCATCCATAATCGGGATTTCTGGAGCGTCAACTTCGATAATAGCATTATCGATGCCTAAGCCAGCAAGTGCAGCAAACAAATGCTCAATAGTTGATATTCTTATACCGTCATCGTTTACCAGGGCTGTACACATTGTTGTTTCACGAACCATATTGGCCTTTGCTGGTATAGACACAGCTGGGCTAAGATCGGTACGCTTTAGCACAATCCCGGTATTCACAGGTGCAGGCTTAATGCACAGAGTCACTTTGTTGCCAGAATGTAATCCGACACCAGTGCTCTTCACCATTTTTTGAACAGTTCTTTGAAAAATCATTCAGAAGCCCATAAATATCAATATTAAACAAATAGTTGCAATTATAGCCTCAGGCTATCATGCATAACTGGTACAACATCTTACCATAAATTTGGCTTTTCACAAAAAAAACGCCAAACACATAGCAAATTATAAACCTGTTTACAAAATAACCCTTGTCAGCACATCGCGCTCATTAGTCACGCAAAAACATAGCGTTTTATCCGTGTACTAATCAGCTTGTTTACGCAAGAATGCTGGAATATCAAGATAGTCAGCATCTGTGCGCGGTACTGGTTGTGTCTGTGTCTGTGGAACAGCATTACCTTTTGACGCAGCATAACTTTGTTGTGATACAACTTCATCAACAGGTTCTGGACGAGGCTCCATTACAACGGGCTCTGGACGAGCAACAGGCTTAGACACTAATTGAATGTCTGGCTTTTTCTCTGCACCAATACCTGTCGCAACAACGGTTACTCGCAATTCGTCACTCATTTCTGGATCAATAACAGCACCCACAACAACAGTTGCATTCTCAGATGCATAGGCTTTAACGTGATTACCCACAGTTTCAAGCTCTTCAATGGTGATATCCATACCGGCGGTAATGTTCACTAACACACCGCGAGCACCTGCTAAATCGATATCTTCAAGTAATGGGCTGGCAACAGCTGCTTCTGCAGCTTCTTCAGCGCGATCATCACCACGAGCAACACCGGTACCCATCATGGCATTACCCATTTCAGACATAACGGTTTTCACATCGGCGAAATCGACGTTGATAAGACCTGGGCGAGTAATTAGCTCTGCGATGCCTTGAACGGCACCAAGCAATACGTTGTTAGCAGCAGCAAAGGCATCAAGTAGTGATGTGCCACGGCCAAGTACTTTTAATAACTTTTCGTTTGGAATCGTAATTAAAGAGTCAACATGTTTTGCTAATTCTGCAATACCAAGTTCAGCGTAGGCCATACGCTTTTTCCCTTCGAATGGGAAAGGCTTAGTCACTACTGCAACCGTTAGAATACCTTCTTCGCGAGCAATTTCTGCCACGACTGGAGCAGCACCAGTACCGGTACCACCACCCATACCGGCTGCGATAAAGATCATATCAGATCCTTTAATCGCCGCACGAATATTCTCGCGGTCTTCTTCAGCGGCTTGACGACCGACATCTGGGTTTGCACCCGCACCGAGCCCTTTGGTCACGTCGCGACCAAGCTGAATAGTTGAACCCGCACTTGATTTACGCAGTGCTTGTGCATCTGTATTTGTGACGATAAATTCAACACCTTCGATGCTGTGCTTTACCATATGTTCGACAGCATTTCCGCCGCCGCCACCGACGCCGATGACTTTAATCACCGCTTCGTCTGAATGTGTATCCATGATCTCAAACATTGTCTGATCTCCGATTGTCTGCGTTATTAAAATTCACCTTTAAACCAACTTTTGACCCGATTCAAAAAGCTGGTAACCCCTTGTCGCTCAGGTCGTTCGAACTGACGTTCGATAACTCGCCTTGCTCCATAATGAAGCAACCCTATTCCTGTCGAATAAATAGGTTGATCCACATATTCGTATAATCCTTTTACTGGTAGCGGTGATGCGACACGAACTGGCATGCCAAAGGTTGCTTCAGCAATTTCAACGGCACCCGATATCGAGGACGTTCCCCCAGTAAGCACAATCCCTGCTGCAATTTGATCTTCTAAACCGCTATCTTGTAACTGCTTGAGAACAAGCTCAAACAGCTCTTGGTATCTTGGCTCTACCACTTCTGCCAGAGTATGTCGTGACATGCTGCGTGAAGGACGACCACCCACCGATGGCACTTCAATACTGTCTTCACGACTTACCGTTGAACTTCTGGCACTAGCAAACTGCACTTTAATTTGTTCTGCATGGGTTAACGGTGTTCTGAATATCTTGGCGATGTCACTGGTGACTTGATTACCCGCGACAGGGATCACCGCACAATGACGTAATGCGCCGTTGGTATATACAGCAATATCGGTCGTTCCACCACCAATATCGACAATGCAGACACCTAAATCTTTCTCATCATTTGTGAGTACTGAATCCGCTGAGGCAATACCCGAAAACACGAGGTCATCCACTTTTAAGCCACATCGTTCAACACTTTTAGTAATGTTCTTTGCCATGTCATTGGCACACGTCACAATGTGAGCTTTGGCTTCCATACGCATGCCCGACATTCCAATTGGGCTCTTAATCCCGTCTTGAACATCGATAGAATATTCTTGCGGTAGTACATGCAAGATACGACGTTCTGTCGGGATCTTAACCGAGCGCGCAGTATGGATGACATTATCAACGTCTTCTTGAGTCACTTCTTCGTCGTTAATCGACACCATGCCGTTTTCATTTTGGCAGGCAATATGTTTACCCGAAATACTTAAGTACACCGATGACACTTGGCAATCCGCCATTAACTCAGCTTGATCTAACGCTCGTTGTACACTTCGTACAATTGAGTCGAGATCATTTACACCGCCTTTATCCATGCCACGAGAAGGATGATTACCTAAACCAATGACACTAATCTCACCATCAGGTAATACTTCGCCAATGATCACTGCGACCTTGGATGTCCCTATATCTAACCCCACGATGAGGTTTCTTTCCTGATTTTTGGTCATTTATTGTCGACTCTCTGTTTTGAATCATCCCAACCTACGGCGAAACCGGTATCGTAACGTAAATCAACGGTCGCAACGGGTTTATTACTTTGCTTCAAAGTAGGATACACATTAATAAAACGTTGTATCCGTGACATTTTATCTTCTCGCCCAAGCTCAATTTCAATTCCATTTGCTAGTACGGCATGCCAGGCATGGCGTGGGCTTAAGCGTAAACTAGCCAACTTAAACTCGTTTATTGTCAATAAATCATCTAACTGCTGATAACTGGTCAAGACTTCTATTTCAGTCCCTTCTGGGCCAGATAACTTGGGTAGAGCATCATGTTCGGGATGCGCTAGCGCATCAAATATCTCACCGTTAATATTGAGCCACGACACTTCATTCCAATGCGCTACAGCTTGTTGCTCTTGCAAGGTGACCTTAAACTTTGCCGGCCATTCTCGTCTCACTGATGCATGATAAACCCAAGGCAAAGCCTCTAATGCTTTTTGTACATCCACGACATCGGCGTTAAAAAAACTACTTTGCATTAATGACTGCAATGCGTTTTTAATTTCGTCATCGGTGGTATAAATTCGCTCGCCTTTAATAGCAACCGCTTCAATTGGCAGTGTATCTGCATCATTTAACAGATCGTGTAGTTGCACACCGCCCCAGACTACGGTGCCAAGCACACTGCATAAAAACACTACACCAGTGCAAAAATACCAATTAACACGAGCCAGTTTATGTTTTAGTTGCCGCCCTTTATCGCTCCACGACACCTTAAATCCGCCTCTGACGTTGTTCTGACATTAGCCGCAAAAGATCGGTCATTATATAGACCAATTTAGAAGGATTAAAGCCCGATTTTCACACTCAATAATGGGTGAGAAATCAATCACTTTATTGACCTTCTGCAGGCACTTTACAACCCAGATTATTCTGGGCTAATTCTTTCGATAAGCTACCAATATTACCTGCGCCTTGAGTCAGAAATAAATCCCCATGTTGCAATACATCAGATAATACTGACGCAAGTTGATCTGGGCTGGCGATAAAAATAGGGTCTAATTGGCCACGTAGTCGAATTGAACGGCACAATGAGCGCCCATCGGCACCGGGTATTGGCGCTTCACCTGCTGCATAAACATCTAATAACAATAAACAATCTACTTGTGATAATACGTCAACAAAATCTTCATATAGGTCACGGGTACGGCTGTAACGATGCGGTTGATATGCCATCACTAAGCGTTTATCTGGCCAACCTGCTCGCGCCGCTTTAATCGTTGCTAATACTTCACTTGGATGATGGCCGTAGTCGTCTACGAGCATCACACTGCCATTAGGCGTATCGAATTCACCTACATGCTGAAAACGACGGCCTATGCCTTCAAATTTTGCAAGTGCTTCTACAATCGCACTATCATCAATGTCATCTTCACTGGCGACAGCTATCGCGGCTAATGCATTAAGTACGTTATGCTCTCCAGGTAAATTAACCACAAAATCGACATTCTCTTTACCATGGCGCTTAACGGTAAAACTTGATTGGTAGCCATTCTGGGCAAAATTAATCGCCTGAACATCAGCCTCTTCGCTAAAACCATAAGTGACAATTTTACGACCTATTCGCGGCATAATTTCACCAATAACCTCATCGTCAATGCACATAACTGCCACACCGTAAAAGGGTAAATTATGCAAAAAATCGACAAAAGTGTTTTTCAACTTTTCAAAATCACCACCATAGGTATCCATGTGATCGGCTTCGATATTGGTGATCACACTCACCATTGGCTGCAAATGTAAAAAGCTTGCATCGCTTTCATCGGCTTCGGCAATGAGATAACGACTTGTGCCTAAACGTGCATTAGTACCTGCACTATTGAGCAAACCACCAATCACAAATGTTGGATCTCGTCCAGCTTGACCATAGACACTGGCGATTAGACTGGTTGTCGTGGTTTTACCATGGGTGCCAGCAATCGCAACACCATGACGATAACGCATTAACTCGGCCAGCATCTCTGCACGGCGCACGATCGGAACGCGTAACTCTTTAGCAGCAATAATCTCAGGATTTTGCTGGTTAATGGCAGTCGAAACGACAACCACATCAACCTGTTCAACACTTTGGGCCTGATGGCCAATAATGATTTTTGCGCCTAAACTCGCCAAACGTTCAGTGACTCTATTGATGGCGATATCCGAACCACTGACTTGATAACCTTCGTTCAAAAGTACTTCCGCAATACCCCCCATGCCAGCACCACCGATGCCAACAAAATGAATGCGCTTGATCCGCCTCATTTCAGGGATCATGCTACGAAGCTGTGCGTATCTTTCTGTCTTTGTCATTTCAACCCTTTATCGCAAATGAGGCACAAATATCTGCTACTCGTTGAGTCGCATCTAATACTGCCACGCCTCTTGCTTTGTGACCCATTTGGACCAGTTCTTGTCTATTTTTAGCAAATAACTGCAATTTCTCTGCAAGATTATCTGCATTTAAAATGGTTTGAGGTAATAAAAAACCTGCACCTGCATCAACAAGCACTGATGCATTAACGGTTTGATGATCATCAACCGCATGGGGGTACGGAACTAAAATACTCGGTAAGCCCACTGCAGCAAGTTCTGATACTGTAAGAGCGCCTGAACGGCACACCACTACATCGGCCCAACGATAAGCCGCTTCCATGTCATCAATAAATTCAGCAACATTTACACTGTCTGATTGTCCGAGTTGTTGATAGCTCGCTTTCACAGTGGCGAGGTTATTTTTACCCACTTGGTGCCAAACTGTCAGTGAATGGTGCTTGCTTAAATGAGCAACCACTGCTGGCATGACATCATTCAATACTTTGGCGCCTAAACTGCCACCCACCACCAGTACTCTTAACGCATCAGCTTGTGACGCTTTAATTTGTCCGCCTAACTCTATCAATTCTTGGCGAATTGGATTGCCCACAACCTCCACATTAGCCACGTGGCTGGCAAAGGTATTTGGGAATGCACACAATACCTTTTTGGCAATCTTAGATAACAATTTATTGGTTAATCCTGGAATCGCATTTTGCTCATGCAATACTAAAGGAATACCTGATAATCTCCCTGCCACGCCACCAGGGCCACTGGCAAAACCGCCCATGCCTAAAATCACGTCGGGCTGGAAATCATCAATCACGGCTTTGGCTTGAATGATTGAACGAATAATTTTAAACGGTGCCGCTAATTTGCGAATAAGTCCATTACCACGCACGCCTTTAATATCAATAAACTCAATATCAAATCCATGTTGCGGAACAAGGCGAGCTTCCATCCGCTCAGCAGTACCTAACCAGCGAATTTGCCAACCTTTGTCTGCTAAGTACTTAGCCACCGCAAGTGCTGGGAAAACATGGCCGCCAGTGCCGCCAGCCATAATCAATATCTTAGGAGAGCTACTAATATTACTGTTCATTAACTCGTTCTCCCTTGTACTGCTTGCACCAAACTAACTCGACGTTCATGATCTATCCTAACAAGCAACATCACAGCAGCGGTCATAATCCACAAACTACTGCCACCATAGCTAATAAACGGTAGGGTAAGCCCTTTGGTTGGTAA
Organism: Shewanella sp. CAL98-MNA-CIBAN-0140; assembly: GCF_040309905.1. Taxonomy (NCBI): domain Bacteria; kingdom Pseudomonadati; phylum Pseudomonadota; class Gammaproteobacteria; order Alteromonadales; family Shewanellaceae; genus Shewanella; species Shewanella sp. CAL98-MNA-CIBAN-0140. The sequence continues at coordinate 27,636 of NZ_JBEOPI010000042.1, read as the reverse complement.
CATACCAATACTGGCTCCCACATTCACTACGGTCTGAAAACATATCCAAATACCCACACCATAGGCGACATAACTTTCAAATGGTCGCTGCATTTTCAAACATAAATTACCTAATCTAATCGCACGAATAGCAATAAAAAATAATGTGGATAACACAATAATAATACCGATAAACCCCAGTTCTTCACCAATCACCGCAAAAATGAAATCAGTATGGGCTTCGGGTAAATACGCTAACTTCTGAATACTGTTACCCAATCCCTGACCAAACCAATCACCGCGGCCATAAGCCATTAATGATTGTGTTAATTGATAACCACTGCCAAATGGATCTTCCCACGGGTCCATAAATGAGGTCACTCGTCGCATACGATAAGGCTCAAATAGCACCAGTAATACGAATGTTGCTACGCCAAGTAAAACCAACACCATAAAGTCAGTAATGCGGGCACCAGCTAAAAACAGCAAGCTTACCGTACACACAAATAGCACCACCACGGTGCCAAGGTCGGGTTGTAATAAAATCAACACGGCGAACAGACCGTAAACCCCAATCGGTTTATAAAAGCCTTTACGGTTTTCACGAAGCTCACCATGGCGACGCACCAAGTAACCCGCCATGTAAACAATAAATACAAACTTGGCTATTTCGGCTACTTGGATCCTAATCGGACCGATAGACAACCAACGACGCGCACCGTTAACAGATGTGCCGATAAACAGCACTGCTATCAATAAGACCAACACGGCGAGCATCAACATGCCGCTATTTTTTTCCCAATAACTGACTTCGAACTTAAGTACCACATACGAAATAATCACGCAGCCCACAAGATAAAGCACATGGCGGTACATAAAATAAAATGGATCGCCAGTCAGTTTGGTCGCTTCAGGCATCGAAGCGGACATTACCATTACAAAGCCAAAACATATCAAGCCGACAATCGCGACTACAAAACTTCGGTCGTACAGCAGCATATCAGGAGCATGCTCATCCGATAATAACGAGGGTAAAGACCAATTAAGACCTCGTTTAAACAAGCTCAGTTGCGGCTCGTTATTCGCCATTGGCTAACAACTCCACACACTGCCTAAAATCATCACCGCGGGCCATAAAGTTCTTGTACATATCTAAACTGGCACACGCAGGAGACAATAGTACTATGTCTCCCGACGACGCTAATTCAGCAGCTTTGGCGACAGCATCGGCCATTGTTGCCACCTGAAGAGTGCCTTTTTTTAATTTGGCTATCTTGGGGCCATCTCGCCCCAAGGTAATCAATTGAGTAATATTACTCAGCGGTTTTGTCAGTGGACGAAAGTCGCTTCCTTTGCCCGCGCCCCCTGCGATCAAGTACAAATCGCCTAAGTGTGAATTAAGCCCCTCAAGTGCGGCAACTGTTGCGCCGACATTAGTGGCTTTGGAGTCATTGATGTACGACACACCTTGTTTAACCGCAATCAGCTCACAACGATGGCTTAAGCCGACAAAGTTTTTGGCCACTTTAATCATGGCCGCTTTACCCACATCACAAGCATCGGCTAATGCCATTGCTGCGACTAAGTTTGCATGGTTGTGGCTACCAATTAAGGTCACATCAATTAAATTAATAATCTCACTGTCACCATGAAAAATTTTGCCATCACTTAATCCCCATGCATCACCCTCTGGCACGTCTAAACCAAAATTATTTTGATTCATCGGCTCAAAAGGATAAGTCAGCTGATCGTCACGGTTGTACATCACAAACCGACTTTGCGGGTATAAACGTAATTTGGCTTCGCGATATGAATTCAAATCGCTGTAACGATCCATATGGTCTTCGCTAATATTAAGGCACGTTGCCGCAATACAATTTAACGAATAAGTCGTTTCCAATTGGAAACTCGACAACTCAAGCACATAAATTTCAGCATCTTGAGCTAATAAATCCAATGCGGGTGTACCAATATTGCCGCCAATCGCAACAGACTTACCCGCAGCGAGCAGCATTTCGTATACTAATGTGGTGACCGTGGATTTACCGTTTGATCCGGTGATGCCGACAACACACGGTTTTTTGTCTGCAATGTGGCGCGCAAATAGCTCAACATCACCGATAACTTCAATGCCCATATCCAATGCAGCACGCACTTCAGGCGTATCAACCGGTACACCTGGACTGATAATAATTTGGCTGGCCTGAACTAAATAGCGACAATCAAACCCACCAGCTAATAATTCAATATCGGCAAACTCTTGTGCCAACGTCTCAGCACCAGGCGGATGACGACGGCTGTCCATCACTAAAGGTTTAATGCCTTTAGTCGCTAAAAAACGCACGACCGAGAGCCCTGTAGCCCCTAAGCCTAAAACAATGTGCGTGTATTGAGTGTGCATAATACTGACCTTTATTAATTGCTTAGCGTAATTTTAGAGTCGCAAGACCCAGTAACACTAAAAACAACGAGATAATCCAGAAGCGCACAATAACCCGCGGCTCTGGCCACCCTTTTAACTCATAGTGATGATGAATAGGCGCCATACGGAAAATACGTTGACCACGTAACTTATACGAGCCCACCTGTAAGATCACCGATACCGTTTCCATCACAAAAACGCCACCCATAATAACCAACAAAATTTCTTGGCGAACTAAAATGGCAATCACACCCAATGCGGCGCCCAATGCTAATGACCCCACATCCCCCATAAACACTTGTGCGGGATAAGTGTTAAACCATAAAAAGCCTAAACCAGCACCGACTATTGCAGTACACACAATCACTAATTCGCCCGCTAAAGGTAAATGAGGAATGTGTAAATAATTGGCAAATTGAGCATGGCCAGATAAGTAAGCAATTAATGCAAAGGCAGCCGCGACCATCACAGTTGGCATAATCGCCAAGCCATCTAAACCATCGGTTAAGTTAACCGCATTACTGGCACCAACTATGGTGAAATACGCTAAAACGATAAACATGATGCCTAATTGAGGCATTATATCTTTAAAAAATGGCACCACTAGTTGGGTTTCGCCGACCATGGTCGATGTACTGTACAAATACACTGCCACCACTAAAGCGGCGATAGACTGAAAAGCATATTTCCAGCGAGCAATCAGACCTTTAGTATCTTTTTTTACCACTTTACGATAATCATCAATAAAGCCAATAAGCCCAAAACTAGCCAATACAAACAAAGTCACTAATACGTAACGGTTGGATAAATCACCCCATAACAACACGCTGATAAAAATACCCGCAAGGATCAATATGCCACCCATTGTCGGCGTACCGCGTTTGCTAAAATGAGACTCTGGGCCATCACTTCGAACCACTTGACCAATTTGCAACATCTGCAAACGATTGATCAAAATAGGTCCCCACCACAAACTAAATACCAACGCGGTTAACAAGCCTAAAATAGCCCGGAACGTTACATATGAAAAAACGTTAAACCCTGAATAAAACTGGGTTAAATACTCGGCTAGATAAACCAGCATTTACACTAACTCCCCACGCCCGTAGGCATCTAATAAACTGTCCACAACTCGCTCCATAGCCGCGCTGCGGGAACCTTTAACTAAAACGGTGATATTACCTGTGATACTTGCTAACTGTTTTTGTAATGCCACAATTAATGCCTCTTGAGCAATAAAGTGTTTACTACCAAATGCTTCACTGGTATTTGCCGATAGCTGGCCGCAACAAAATAACGACTCTATGGTTGCATTTTTAACCTGCAATCCAATACTGGCGTGTAAAGGGGCAGCATTGTCGCCTAATTCGCCTAAATCTCCCAGCACTAAACAACGATATCCATCTCGTTGTTGCAACCAATTAATCGCTGCACTGACCGATGTTGGATTAGCGTTATAACTATCATCAATTAATAACACTCTACCAAGGTCGTGAGGTTGCATTCGGCCCTTTACGGGTTGGAGTAATGCAAAGCCTTGGGCAATTTCAACAAGCGATAGTCCTAAAGCAATACACATAGATGCCGCGGCAAGCGCATTACTCACTTGATGCATACCAGCAAGTGGTAACTGCACCACTTCACGCTGCCCAGCAAAGGTTAATGTAAACTGAGAACAACCATTGGTATCTGTCACTATGTCTGTCGCGGTAACATCGGCATCAACATTTATCTCACGGGAAAAACGCAGTTGTTTTCGCCCAGTGGACCGTTGCAACATAAAATCGGCAAATGTGTCATCAGCATTGATAACTGCGGTGCCATCTTGTGAAAGATGATTAAAAATTTCAGATTTAGCCTGAGCAACACCTTCAAGCGAACCAAACCCCTCAAGGTGAGCATTGCCAATATTATTAACCAATGCGACTCGGGGTTGAACTAATGATGAGGTGTAATCAATTTCGCCACGATGGTTTGCACCAAGCTCAAATACCCCATATTCATCACCTTCAGTTAACCGCAGCAAGGTTAACGGCACGCCAATATCGTTGTTAAAATTACCCGCGGTAAACAACACTTGGTGATGTTGAGATAAAATAGTGGCCAGCATTTCTTTAACGCTGGTTTTGCCGTTTGATCCGGTTAAGGCCACACAAATAGGTGCAACGGTTTGGCGAACTAAAACGCCCATTTCGCCCATAGCTTTTTGGGGATCAGCGACCACAATTTGCGCAATATCTGCTGTAACAGAGTTATCGACTAATAGATGATCAACCAAAAGTGCTACCGCACCATTTTTTACCGCTGTAGCAGCAAAATCATGGCCATCAAAACGCTCGCCTTTTAATGCGATAAACAAACATTGAGCGGCAATATTGCGACTATCTGTACTAACACTGGTGATGACGCTATCTTGACCTGTTAACGTGCCATTAAGGTGCTGCGCTAATGCTAAGAGATTGACACTTATCATAACGTCTCCTGAGACAACTTGAATGCTAAGGCACGTTCATCATAATCAATTCGCTCGCCAGCCACTTCTTGATAGGTTTCATGACCCTTACCCGCAAGCAGCACTATATCGTCAGCTTGTGCCAATGAGACAACATGGGTAATGGCTTGAATACGATCAACCTCGGTGAGTACGTTTTGAGGCTGACTAATACCTTGTAAAATATCATTGATAATGGCTTGTGGATCTTCGCTTCTGGCATTGTCACTCGTGATCATCACTTTATCTGCATATTGCTCAGCGGCTTGTGCCATCAAAGCACGTTTACCTTTGTCACGATCGCCACCGCAACCAAATACACACCATAACGTCCCTTTGCAGTGCAGTTTTAATGCTTTTAAGGCTTGTTCAATGGCATCAGGAGTATGAGCATAATCAACAACCAAAGTAGCTTTATTAACCGATGAAAAGCGTTCCATACGCCCCGCAACAGGGATCAACTGTGGCAGCACGGCTAATATGGATGCCATTGCCATTCCTTGTAGATATAACACCGATATGGCTGCTACAAGATTAGACAAATTAAAGGCACCTAATAGCGGTGAGCTAAGCGTCCCACTTAGCGGGCGCCCACTGTCAATGTCGGTGAAATGCAGTGTCGCCGTCACCCCAGCATCATGGTATTGGATGGCATCACAGTAAAAGTCCGCTGTGGTATTAGCTTGAATGCTGAAGGATTTATTCTTTTGGTTCGCCAGTTCTGTCAACCATTTGGCGCCGACGGTATCATCAAGGTTAATCACACCATGTTGTACACTGGGGAATTGAAATAAGCGTTTTTTAGCTGCGGCGTAGTTATCCATATCACCATGATAATCTAGATGATCACGGCTTAAATTAGTAAAAACAGCTATCTTAAATGGCGCCGCTTCGACGCGTCCTTGGACTAAACCATGGCTTGACACTTCCATCGCACACAGTTCAGCGCCTTGAGCAACAAACTCTCCAAGTTGGCGCATAATAGTCACCGCATCTGCAGTTGTATTGCCGCTATCAACAAGTTGCCCCCACAAACCATTACCTAACGTCCCCATCACAGCGGCTTGATGGCCGAGTAAATGAACAATTTGAGCGATAATTTGGCTAACAGAGGTTTTGCCATTGGTCCCCGTTATTCCAATTAAAGACAACGATTGACTATTAGGTAAATAAAACTGTGCGGCAACGGCCGATAATTGACGGCTTAACTGGGAAAAATACACTAATGGCACAGTATACTGAAGGCGATCGACCCTGCCATGTTCATCAGAATTATCAGTATGAATCAGTATTGCCGCAGCTCCCGCTTGGATCGCTTGAGGAATGAAGACTCGACCATCGACTTTATGACCGGGCAAGGCCACAAATAAACCACCCGCTTTAACATCACGGCTGTCTAGCGTTAATCCATTAATGGATTCGCCGCCAGAATAATGAAACCACGGTGCTAATAGATCATTTAATAACATCATGGTGGACTCCTTGCACAGCGGCCAAGTGAATAGCATCCCTCGGTTCAACATTAAGCATTTGTAAGGCACCAGACATAATTTTAGCAAATGCGGGGCCAGCAACGTCACCACCGTAATATTTGTCACCTTTGGGCTCATTAATCACCACCGAAATGGCCAAACGCGGTTTATGAACCGGCGCAACGCCCGCAAATATAGCCACATAGTCATCGCCATAGCCACCAGCAACGGCTTTACGGCTGGTACCGGTTTTACCGGCTACAGGGTAACCATCAATATGAGCTTTCGTCGCCGTTCCTCCAGCCTCAGTCACACCCACTAACATTTCCATTACGTCGTGAGCAACTTGAGTTGAAATCACTTGTTCACCCTTGGGTGCTTTCCTTAGCTTTAATATCGACACAGGATAAAGAATGCCGCCACTGCCTAGCGTGGCGTACATACGTGCAATTTGTAACGGCGTCGCAGTCAAGCCATACCCGAAAGACAGGGTGGCACGCTCAAAGTCAGACCAGCGATGACGAACATGAATTAACCCAGCACTTTCACCGGTTAAATTAATACCTGAATAATTACCTAACCCCATTGATTGATAAGTGGCTAATAACTGTTGTACAGGTATCGACAACGCCAGTTTACTAATGCCAACGTTACTCGACTTAACCAGAATTTTAGCTAATGACATTTCACCGTAATTATGGGAGTCACGAACTTGACGCCCACCGAGCCGGATCCAACCTGGTGATGTCGATATCAATTCATTCACTTTCACTGTGCCAGCTTCAAGCGCTGCAGCAACAACAAAGGGTTTTATGGTTGAACCAGGTTCAAATGTGTCAGTTAACGCGCGATTACGCATTCGATGTGGCTGTAAATTATCTCTGGCATTGGGATTATATGATGGCGTATTCACCATCGCTAATACTTCGCCAGTATTAACATCAATAACCACCACAGACCCAGAAGTCGCTTGGTATGTTTCAGTCGCACGCTTCAGTTCGCGATAAGCCAATTGCTGAATACGTTGATCAATACTGAGCACTAAATCATTAGAGCTTTCGCCTTCTTGTACTATATCTAACCGCTCAACAACGCTACCATCGCGGGATTTACGGACTTTTTGTTTAGATGGCGTCCCGGTTAACCACGTATTATACGTGTTCTCAATGCCTTCAATACCCACATCGTCAATATTGGTAATGCCAATTAATTGAGCGGCTATTTCACCTGAGGGATAATAACGGCGAGATTCTGGTTTAAGATAAATACCGCCAATTTTAAGCTCCTCAATATAGTCAGCAACCGCTGATGTGACCTGACGTTTGAGGTATACAAAGCGTTTGTCAGGGTTGTTTTTAACTTTATTAACCAGCTCATCAACAGGCTCTTGCAATACATCGGCGAGGGCTTGCCAACGGCGCATATCTTTAAACGCATCTTGATCATAGGCATGTTTGGGATCCGCCCACACCGCTCTCACGGGCACACTGACCGCCAGCATATCGCCATTGCGATCGGTTATTAAGCCTCGCTGAACTTGATTGCTGGTTGTGCGTAACGTGCGCATATCACTTTCATGACGAAGTCTGTCAGGTTCAATAATTTGAATATAAGCTGCACGTGCAACTAGACTGCAAAATAATAACAATACAAAACCCACCACAACGTATAAACGCCATGGAATAAGTTCGTGATTTAATTTTTGTTTTGCTTGTCTAGCCATATTCCCTATGCTCACTTGACTCGAATCATCACTTCCTCCTTAGGAAGCGGCCGAGTCATATTTAATTCTTTGGTTGCAATCCGAGTCACGCGACTGTGCTCAGATTGCGATTGTTCTTCTAATAATAAATTTCGCCATTCAATATCCAAGCGATCTTGCTCTTGCAGCAACTGATCCCATTGGGTAATCAACTTACGCGTTACATGGCTGGTGTAAACTACGGCTACGCCATTCATCACAACCAATACACTCAACAGCAATATCCACTTGTGGTGCCAAATGTCGTGTAACACAATCTGAGGCAAATTTAATGGTGATTGGCTCACATTACCCTCAGTGGTTAATAATCCAGACGCTCGGCAACTCGTAACACAGAGCTGCGCGCGCGTGGATTTTGCTCTAATTCCGCATCAGAAGGCTTCATCGCCTTACTCATGGCTTTTAATTTACGAGATTTATTAATTTCAGCTTCTGTGATCGGTAAACCATGTGGCACGCTATCACCTTGACTATGACGACGAATAAAACGTTTCACCATACGATCTTCTAGGGAATGGAAACTGATCACTGATAGACGGCCCTGGGGAGCTAACACCGCTAAAGCACCTTCTAACGCTTGATTTATTTGTTCTAATTCGCTATTGATGTAAATACGAATCGCCTGAAACACTCGCGTCGCTGGATGCTTATTACGCTCTTTCTTTTTGGTAATACGCGCGATTAAATCGGCTAAGTCTTTGGTGCGTAAAAAGGGTGTCTTCTCACGATCAGCTGCAATACAACGTGCAATATGGCGCGAATTCTTTTCTTCACCGTAGGTTTTAAATACCCATGCCATATCTTCAATTTCTGCACGCGCTATCCACTGGGCAGCGGTTTGACCTTGACTGTTATCCATACGCATATCGAGCGGGCCGTCACGTAAAAAACTAAAGCCACGTTCCGCATCGTCTAATTGTGGCGACGACACGCCAAGATCAAGCAATACACCATTAATCTGGCCTGTTAATCCAAGCTCATCGACATACTCAGCTAATTGACCAAAGCCACCGTGGACAATTTGGAATCGAGGGTCATCAGCAAACTGCTTAGCAGCCTCGATGGCTTGCGGATCTTTGTCTATCGCAATTAAGCGACCATTTTCACCCAAATGACTCAACACATGACGCGAATGCCCACCACGGCCAAAAGTGCCATCAATGTAGATGCCATCACTTTGGATATTGAGACCATCGACGGTTTCATTTAGTAATACAGATAAATGGGCAAACTCTTGGCTCATTGGATTCTTCTAACCTTTTTGGTCACTACAGTGAAAAGTATGCCAAGCGTTCATTGCTGGCTAAATCTTGGCTTTGAATGAGCGTATTGCCATCATCCATTTGTTGTTGCCAAGCACTCTCTTCCCATAATTCAAATTTATTCAGTAAGCCCACCAGCATGGTTTTCTTTTCTAAACTGGCGAAACTTCGTAATGCCGGCGGGATCACTATGCGTCCGTGGCTGTCTAGTTCGCAATCTTGTGCGTGACCTAGTAATTTTCGTTTAAAGGAGCGCTCAAGTGGATCGGTATCAGAAAGCAATCTTAGCTTTGCTTCAATCTGCTCCCATTCGTGTAGCGGATAAATCAATAAACAAGCGGCTTCAATGTCTACGGTAATAATCACAGTACCGGCATGTTCGACACGCAACGCATCACGGTATCTCGCTGGAATAGCGATCCGCCCTTTAGCATCCATGTTGATTGCACTGGCACCACGAAACACGTTATTGAGTCCTTATTGTTATCATTTGATCCACAATGATCCACTTCTTCCCACAAATGCTAAGTTTAGGGACTCTATGCAAGTTTTGTCAAGGGATGGACAGATATATTAAATCCAGACACCAAGCGGGTTAGCAGCAAATTAATATCAAGCAGGATGAATGACAGAGCCATTTGTAGAAAACAGCTAAAAATCAGGGTAAATGAGTTAAACCAGACACATAACGGTCGTTTTATCGGCAAAAATAAACACGTGATCTTTTTAATTAATCTTATTTTATGCTTCGAATACTCCATCTTTACGTCGTAATCTTGCCCATAAACGCCATTTTAATCACATTAAAGATCAACAAATAGTCGACTGAGTCCACTTTATATCGTTAAAAACCGCCTTATCTTATGCAATGTCTTGCGACTGTATTCAATCTCAGCATTGATCGCCGCGTTATTGAGACGTAAAAGCCTCTTTATTCACCTTGATGTGCATTGTACTGATGAAATGAATAACAATGCTTAAACGACTTGGTATCATTAGCTTATGCTAAAACGCTATCACTCAAGATCACGGTATTTGTCTTCGATATCTTAATGTTGAGCGCAGCATTTTATCAATTTATCTGGCAATCACAGTTAATTATGTTTAATGCCTTAAGGGTCATGCGGTTGTGATGACTCAATGAAAACGGTTAAAGGCAGTGCTCGAAAGTGAATAACGCGGTGATCACACTAAATCTAAATCCAACCAGAAGTTACACCTTCTTTGGTCAGCTAAGATCAAAGCGATGCGTTGTTGACGTCACTCTGTTAGTAACGCTCTGTTAGCATTATTCTGTTAGTGTTAATGCATCATTGAAATAACGCATAACAATAATGAAATGAGCATATTTGCTGATACCCACCACAAGCAAAGGGCCAGTCTAAATGCATCAATCAAGAGTATGAAAATGTCAGCCAAATTATTCTTAACCTAAAAAGATTAAATTTTAACCAACCTGAGTCGATAAACAGTTATGATGATTAACATTAGCGTCATTTCATCGTTACAGGAGAGCAACATGAGTATTGACAGCATTTATGCCATGCTAGCCAGGCCAGTACAGGCTGTGAGTGAACGTAAACGGATTGTTGAACAAGTCAAAAATGCCAGTGCGATTAGTGCTGACAGTCACGAGGCGCCTCAGTCACAATTACCACCAAACATTAGCCATAAAATGCCTATTCAACGGCAGGAAGCACCTCGACAAGATAGACGAGCCAAACCGCGAACGGTTAATGAGAAAAAAAATGTCGGTAACAAAATTAGACTAATGAAAAGTGATAAGCGATTCTCCACTCGTGGAGAAACCGCCAGTCAGCATATTGATATTGAAGTGTAACGCTTGCCTTAGTTAAGCAAGGTTACCATTAGGACTCACTTGAGATACTGCTTGCTTCCAACCATGGTACAACTTTGCACGGATCTCTATATCCATTGTCGAGGTAAATTCCCGCTCGGTAGACAGCATGGTTTGTAATTCATCCGTCGACTTCCACACACCAACGGCCAAGCCCGCTAGAAATGCCGCCCCCATCGCGGTGGTTTCAGTTACAAGGGGACGAATAACTGTTGCCCCAGTAATATCTGCTTGAAATTGCATTAAAAAATCATTTGCCACCGCACCACCATCGACTCGAATTTGTGTCAGTGGTACATTAGAATCTTTACTCATAGCATCAAGCACATCACGTGATTGGTAAGCAATCGCCTCTAACGCCGCACGAATAATATGATTCCGATTGGCGCCACGGGTTAAGCCAATGATGGCACCACGGGCATCGGCATCCCAATAAGGTGCACCTAAGCCCACAAATGCAGGCACTAAGTACACGCCATTGGTGTCACTCACTTTGTCGGCAAAATATTGAGTGTCGCAGGCATCGGTAATAAGACCTAGCTCATCACGCAACCATTGAATCACGGCCCCGCCCATAAATACCGAGCCTTCTAAGGCATAATTCACTTTTGCATCAGTACCAATAGCAATGGTGGTTAATAAACCATGGGTTGACTCGACAGCTTTGACACCGGTATTCATTAACAAAAAACACCCTGTGCCATAAGTATTTTTAGCCATCCCAGGTTCGATACATAATTGGCCAAACAAAGCCGATTGTTGATCACCCGCCATCCCCGCCACAGGAACAGGATTGCCTGCAAGTTCGGTATAACCGTATATTGCGCAAGAAGGTTTCACTTCAGGTAACATTGCCCGAGGTATCGTAAACAAATCGAGTAATTCTGGGTCCCACTGTTGATCGTGAATGTTAAATAACATGGTCCGAGAGGCATTAGTCGGTTCGGTCACATGAACGTTACCTTGTGTTAGCTTCCACACCAACCAAGTGTCAACGGTGCCAAACAATAGATCGCCCGCTTCTGCTTGTTCACGAGCACCGTCAACATTATTCAAAATCCACTCAATTTTTGACGCCGAAAAGTACGGATCAAGTACTAGCCCGGTTTTCTGACGCACCATCTCTTCAGCACCTTGTGCTTTATGATGTTGGCATATTGCTTGGCTGCGGCGGCATTGCCATACAATGGCGTTATATACTGGCTTACCTGTGTTTTTATTCCAGACTATCGTGGTCTCACGTTGATTGCTAATACCAATCGCGGCAACATCATGATGACTTATCCCTTTACGAGTCAGTACTTCAACCAGTACTGAACTTTGTGAAGACCATATCTCCATGGGATCATGCTCTACCCATCCCGCTTGCGGATAATGTTGGGTAAATTCACGCTGAGCCACGGCGACGATATTGGCTTGATGATCAAACACAATGGCACGAGAGCTTGTAGTGCCTTGGTCTAACGCGACAATGTATTTATTGGCAACCATCTGACTTCCTATCTCATGTAGATGTGATCTGTTATGTGGTTTTATTATTCAATTATTTACATAATTGTTTTATCTGAATTTTATAATTTTTTATATCGTTTCTGTACTGACTAATCCAACATTACATCCTAAATCGATATATAAAATCAATGCAAGTAAATGTCCTCTGTTAGCATAAACCCAAACCACTTCAGCATGCTCGTGTCAGTACTCCCGTAGGAAAACGAACAAGGCAGTAATAGAAGGTAATAGTGACAGCCTTACCGAGAGCGTCGCTTCGCGACTGATAGGTTCTAGGAACTGGCAAGCTCGCCAGAGGGCGGACTTCGTCCTTCTAGATCCTAGCAGCCGCAGGCTCTCTAGCACCTAGAAGCGACCCTAGACCGCGCTATCCGTGAGCGCAGCGTTCGCTTGTTATCCGTTATCAGCTTTCCGTAAGCATAGCGCCCTATTCCTAGCACCTTAAACCTTGTCTCTTCTCGACATGCTATATACTGCATCTAGGGGTCGTTTAGACATAAACCTCATCGTGATTTTAGGCTATTTAATGATGTTAGTAGCTTAACTGCATCACGTAAATAGCAGACTAAAAGGCCCCGCAATTGCGAGGCCCTTTGATCAATGATATCCAACGACATCGATTACATTTTATAGTTTAACTGCACGCCTGTTATCCAGACATCACCGGTGGCTTCACCAGTATAGCTAACAGCAGCAAGGCCTAATAGGTCTTGTGTTTCAGTAATAGGCGCATCACCGTGGGTTTTAATATACGTCACCCCTAAATCTACATTCAGATTTTTAGTCAATTGATAGCCTGTACCAACGCTGAACCATAAACGGTCAGAATCAGGGATTGTGGTGGTGCGATCTTGATCGTCAACTGCGGTTTTATCTAATGCCATACCTGCACGTAATGTCCACTGATCATTAAGGGTATAGGTAGTACCGAGCGCATAACGCCAGTTATCATTAAAGTTCTCTTCTTTTACTATGTTTGACGTTAAGTCACCGACAGGCTTAACATCACCAGGGAAATACGCCACTAGTTGCTCAAACACATTCCATTCAGTCCAGTTTACGCTGGCATGCATTGCCCAATTTTCAGTTAACTGATGATAAGAAGCAAGTTCGGCAAAGGCAGGTAACTCAACCGGCAAATAACCTTCAATTTCGATATCTTGACCACCAGTATAAACCACGCCATCAACATGACCGTCGAGTTTAAGGTCGACGCTACTGTGGTAAGCCAAACCAATGCGGTTAGCGGAGTTAATTTGCCAGCTCGCGCCCGCTTTCCAACCATAGCCAACATCATCACCTTCCATTGACTTTAGATTAGTCCCACCCGCGGGTAAACGTGCGCTAATGCTTGCAGGTAAACTCGTTTTAATCGTATCAATCCAACCTGGCGCAGTAGCACCCACTTCACCTTCGCCGTACACCACACGAAGGCCAGCGCCTACGGTAAATGCATCATCAAGACGGTAGGCAACATTCGGGTTAAATTCGACTGTCGTAATTGAAGTTTTACTGCCAAAAATAGCCGCCGCATCCGCCACTGGAATATTGGTTTCTAAACCATAATTTGAATTGACGGCTAAACCCCAAGTCCATTGGTCATTCAACTGGTTTGAATAGTAAAAGTTTGGCACGAGTGCATTATCAGCAACATCGTAGTCATCTGCACCTATCACTAATGGCTCTGAGCCTAATAGTGGTGAAGAAATGCCAACATCACCCATCACATCCACATTTGGCATGACATAGATGCCGCCTGATGACAGCTGGCGGCCTTCGAGATAAGCAAGCATCGCAGGATTACGCGCTTGAGTTGACGCATTATCTGCAATGGCGGCTTCACCAGCAAATGCACGGCCTAAACCTGTCGCTGAATATTCTGCAAGTTGGAAACCTGCCGCATTCACTTGAGTCGTTGCCCCAAATACAATGGCGCTAATCGCCAGTGTTAACACTGTTTTTTTCATTATAATTCTCTGTGTTTAGATTCAAACTGCATAAATCGGCTTACATAGAGTTAAAGCTCGACTTAAATGAAGCTGTCAGTGTACTGATCCAAAAAAGCATTGCAACAGCCGCAAGGGACTGAACAAGAAGTGAGTGATTCAATTTTAAATTGTGATCGTGATCAAACTTTTGATTTAATGATGTAAAAGACAACCCGAAAAACAGGGTAACGGTAAATCTAATGGACCTCACCTTACCAATAGTTAATTTTTTGCATTAATAAACAGTACCTTAAATAAAAACTATCGTATAACAATAAGCTTAAATGGTTAAAAATATTGGTCTAAAATAAGCCTAGCTTGTTTTTGTGTACAAAATGGTTACATAAAAGTTTTTACAATTAAAAACAAAAAAAACCTCTTCATGACAACATGAAGAGGTTTTAATTCATTGTTTACACAATATTAACGACACACTAAACACTCAGTGATAGCCGATTATGCATACCAAGCGGGTATATGAGCTTCATAGTCACTGATCTGTTGCTCAAATGACAATGTCAATCCGATAGCATCCAGACCATTGAGTAATTTATGCCTTGCAGACTCAACCATGGCAAAATCAAACACACAACCAGAGGGTGATGTGACCGTTAGCGCATGTAAATCTACTGTAATCTGCGCTCCTTCTTGGGCTGCCACTTCATCCATCAATTGTTGTACTTCAGCAGAGGTTAGCGTTACCGGTAGAAAGCCATTATTTATCGAGTTGCCGTAAAATATGTCCGCAAACGTCGGGGCAATGATGACCCTAAGACCAAAATCCGCTAATGCCCAAGGTGCATGTTCACGTGATGACCCACAACCAAAGTTTTCTTGCGCTAATAAAATAGAAGCACCTTGGTAACGAGGCTGATTGAGCACGAACTCAGGATTAGGCTGATCACCCGCATCATCTAAATAACGCCAATCATGGAACAAGTGCACCCCAAAACCGTCACGCGTCACTTTTGACAAGAACTGCTTAGGAATGATTTGATCAGTGTCAACATTGGCGCTGTTAATGGCTACCGCTAAACCGGTATGTGCTGTAAAAGCTTGCATAAAATATCCTTGTTTAGCTGATTAATAAGGTTGACGAATATCAACAAAGTGGCCCGCAACTGCTGCAGCTGCAGCCATAGCAGGGCTAACCAAATGGGTACGACTGCCACGACCTTGACGACCTTCGAAATTACGATTGCTGGTTGATGCACAGCGATCACCCGCGTCTAAACGGTCATCATTCATTGCCAAACACATAGAACAACCTGGTAAACGCCATTCAAAACCGGCTTCAATAAAAATCTTATCTAAGCCTTCAGCTTCTGCTTGCCGTTTGACAGGGCCCGATCCCGGCACCACAATCGCCACCACGCCGTCAGCCACTTTACGATTTTTAGCCTGCGCAGCAGCAGAACGTAAATCTTCAATGCGCGAGTTAGTACAAGAACCAATAAACACTTTATTAATGCTAATGTCGGTCATTTTAGTACCCGGCGTAAGGCCGATATACTCTAACGATTTGACCATACTCGTCCGATTGGTAATATTGGTTTCTTGTTCAGGATTAGGCACCACACCGTCAATAGCCACCACTTGACCAGGGTTAGTACCCCAGGTTAACTGCGGCGCTATATCGTTTGCGTCAAATACCACTTCACAATCAAATACCGCATCAGCATCGGTCTTCAATTGTGACCATGTGGCAACCGCTTGCTCCCACAGCGCATCTTTAGGAGCAAACTCACGGCCTTTAAGATAGTTAAATGTGGTCTCATCAGGCGCGACCATACCGGCTTTGGCACCCATTTCGATGGCCATGTTGCACAAGGTCATTCGTCCTTCCATGGTTAATGCCTCAATGGCATCACCACAAAACTCAACCACATAACCTGTGCCGCCATCCATACCTAATTTACCAATAATGGCTAATACGATATCTTTTGCTGTTACGCCATCGGTCACTTGGCCGCGAACATCAATCTTCATGGTTTTGGCTTTTAACTGGCGTAGGGTCTGGGTGGCCAATACGTGCTCAACTTCTGAGGTGCCAATACCAAACGCCAATGCACCAAATGCACCATGGGTCGCGGTGTGCGAATCACCACACACAATAACGGATCCCGGTAGAGTAATCCCCAATTCAGGCCCCATTACATGGACAATACCTTGATTAGGATGATGAATATCATACAAACGCACGCCAAACTCTTTACAGTTTTGCGCCAGGGTTTCAACTTGAGTGCGGGCCATAGGGCTCAGTGCATCTAAACTGGCACTGCGGGTCGAGGTATTATGATCCATGGTGGCAAAGGTTTTGTGTGGTGCACGTAGTGTGCGTCCAGCCACTTTTAAGCCACTAAATGCTTGAGGTGATGTCACCTCATGCACTAAATGCCGGTCAACATACACGACGGGGGCTTCGCCTTCAGGAGAGGCGACAATGTGTGCATCCCACACTTTTTCATATAAGGTTTTACCCATAACTTGAGCCATTACACACCTTCCTTTATCGCTTGGGCAATAAAATCGCCCATTTGTGCGGTCGACTTTGCTTCACTACGTTTATCTGCTGCCATAAGTTCGCCGGTTAAATAACCACTGGCGAGTGCTTTTGTCACCGCGCGTTCAATGGCATTAGCGGCGTCTTCTTGCTTTAAGCTATGACGTAACATCAGTGCGGCAGATAAAATCTGCGCCACCGGATTAGCGATACCTTGACCAGCAATATCGGGGGCACTGCCGCCGGCCGGTTCAAATAAACCAAAGCCTTTACTGTTCATGCTTGCCGAAGACAATAGCCCCATAGAGCCGGTTAACATGGCAATTTCATCGGATAAAATATCACCAAATAAATTAGAACATAACATCACGTCAAACTCATCTGGACGACGCAATAGCTGCATAGTCGCATTATCGATGTAGATGTGTTCTAAGGTGACATCAGGGAAGTCTTTAGCCACTTCTTCTACCACTTGACGCCATAGCACTGAACAAGCCAGCACATTGGCTTTATCTACAGAAGTGACTTTGTTTTTACGTCCTCGCGCAGCTTCAAAAGCAATACGAGCAATGCGGCTAATTTCGCGGCGACTATAACGCATAGTGTCGAAGGCTTCTTCGTCGTCACCTTCACCTTGACGCCCTTTTGGCTTACCAAAGTAAATACCGCCGGTTAACTCACGTACGCACAACACATCAAAACCACGAGCTGAAATATCGCTGCGCAGTGGTGACATATGCTCTAAGCCGTCATGTAATTTGGCTGGGCGTAAATTACAAAATAGCTCAAAGTGACCACGTAACGGTAATAATGCGCCACGTTCCGGTTGATCATTGGGTGGTAAATGTTCCCACTTGGGGCCACCAACGCTGCCAAATAAAATGGCATCGGCAGCTTCACAGCCTGTTAATGTTGCATCAGGTAATGGACAACCATGGTTATCAATCGCAATGCCGCCAACATCATATTCGGTATAGTTAATATCTAATCCAAAACGCGCTTCTACCGCACTCAGCACTTTACGCGCTTCTGCCATCACTTCAGGACCGATACCATCACCCGACAAAACTGCTATTTGATAACTCATACGCCACCTAACTCCCTATTTTTATGGATCTGTTGTTTAAAATCAGCAACCTTGTCTGCGCGGTACACTAAATTCATCACATGAACTAACGCTTGGGCTGACGCCTCAACCACATCGGTGGCTAATCCGACACCGTGGAACGTCTGCTCGTTGTATTTCGCGGTAATATCAACCTGCCCTAGGGCGTTTTGGCCTTCACCTTTGGCACTTAATTTATAGTTGGTAATATTGATTTGACGACCGGTTGCCCGTGCAATGGCATTATAAGCGGCATCGACAGGTCCATTACCTGTCGATGCTTCGGTAAGATCTTTGCCATCGACCGCAATACGCACCGTCGCGGTTGCCACACCTTCAGTCGAATCTGAATGCACCATCATATGTTGTAGTTGATATTTATCATCATCTTGAGCTTGCGACTCCACGAACACTAACGCTTCTAAGTCGTAATCAAATACCTGACCTTTCTTATCTGCCAAGGTTAAAAACTGCTCGTAAAGGCTGTCCATATCATAATCGCTTGGCTGGTAACCCATTTCTTCCATGCGATGCTTAATCACATGGCGACCAGAGCGTGAAGTCATGTTCATATTATTACGATTCAAACCAATGCTTTCTGGGGTCATGATCTCATAGGTATTTTTGGCTTTTAGCATACCATCTTGATGGATACCCGATGAATGAGAAAATGCATTAGTCCCCACGATGGCCTTATTAGCTTGAATAGGCATATTACATAGTTGGCTGACCAACGACGACGTACGATGTATTTCTTTGGCGTTAATACCACACTCTACATCAAGCAAATCTTTGCGTGTTGCAAGGATCATGGCAATTTCTTCTAACGAGCAATTACCGGCTCGTTCACCAATGCCATTAATAGTACATTCTACTTGGCGAGCGCCCATCTCTACTGCAGCAATCGAATTAGCAACCGACAAACCTAAATCATCATGACAATGAACCGAAATCACCGCTTGGTCGATATTTGGCACTCGATTAAATAAGGTTTTAATAATGCCAGCAAACTCGCTTGGCACAGTATAGCCAACAGTGTCTGGAATATTAATGGTACGGGCACCGGCTTTAATTGCCGCCTCTACCATACGACACAAATTATCTATCGGCGTGCGGCCAGCATCTTCGCATGAGAACTCAACGTCATCCGTAAAACGTCTGGCGTACTTAACCGCATTAACGGCCATCTCTAACACATCGTCAAAAGAGCGCTTTAATTTACTTTCAACATGAATGGTCGAGGTTGAAATAAAAGTATGGATCCGAAATTGATCGGCTACCGATAAGGCTTGGGCTGCGGCATCAATGTCCTTTTCAAGTGCACGGGATAACGCGCACACTCGGCTATTTTTAATGGTCTTGGCAATGGTTTGCACCGATTTAAAATCACCAGGAGAAGACACCGGGAAACCCACTTCCATTACATCAACGCCTAAACGTTCCAGCGCTAAGGCAATTTGTAGCTTTTCTTTAACGGTTAAACTCGCTGCCAGCGCCTGCTCGCCATCACGTAGCGTAGTATCAAAAATTATAACTCTATTGGACATCGAATTTCTCCATCGACCATCATGTATCTATTTACCCAACTGCAAACAGCACAATTGGTACATTTCAAAAGGGCTAGAAACAAAAAACCCCGCGACTGTTAGCGCGGGGTTTGTGTATGCTTAATGAATTATTTTGCATGTAACACAAAGGACTCCGCGCAGGGTATGCGAGAGAGGAGAAGGAGTCCGAGTAAAAACAATTGTGTGTTCATGGTGTTAATATTCACTTTTAATAACTAAATATGCTAAATGTGTGACGCAAAAAATATGTCTATACCTAATATGTAACTCGACCAGCCTTCTGTGTCAACCCTAATTTAACCATCGTGAAAAAGATGATAGTGTACTAGTGCCTCATTACAGTTAACCAACTACATTATCAGCCAATATGGATTCGCTTTCAATTAATGAACTTACCTCTCAAAGTGCAAATAAACATCAATCTAAGTTGCTGCATCAATTATATTTTTATGTATCTGGATATAAATAATCGTATACTGCTACCACCCCATGTTAAGTAGATATATGACGATGATGTTGTCGAAAAAGAGTATTGAATATAACTTTAGTCGCATTTTTGCTCTAATCTTTGGCATCACACTATATTTAGCGACTACGGCAGTTTTTGCTCAACCAGCGCAACGTTTATTACTCTCCGGCGATATCATTGCTCAAACTCAACAACTGAGCGCTCGTAAGCAGCTCGATGTGATCAACAGTATCAATTCTCAACGATCTACGGACGCAAAATCACTGATTGATTCTCTTGAGCAACAACATGCTCAACAACCATTAGCCAATATCGATGCGCTACGATTAACGCTGTTACGTTGTGTTAATTTATTGGAATTTGGTGAGTTCAATCAGGCTATCACCTTGGCAAAACAAGGGGAAATAAAGGCCAGGCAATTTAAGTACGATACCGCGCGTCCCTACTTCATGCAATGCCAAGCTGCAGCACATCAAAGCCTTGGCAATACACTACAAGAACAACAACTCACCGAAGAAGCACTACGCTTGGCAAAGCGATACTCTGAAAAGCAAGCGATTGTAAATAGCCTTTTTTTAAACAGTAGCCAAAACACCAGCCTAGAAAACTACAATCAATCGATTGAGGATTTACGCTTAGCATTAGCTATTTTTGATGAGGCTCAAGCACAGTTTCAGGATTGGTATTTGGTCCCTAAATCCTATTTACTCTCTGAAATTACTAATGTATTTTTCTCCATGGGCGATCTTGAAGAAGCATTACACTTTGCAGAACTCGCTTATAATGACCCATCTACCTTCGGTAAACTTAACTTTGCATTTGCGATTAACTTAGCCCGAATTAATATGGCACAAAAAGATAAAGCGCAAGTGTTGTATTATCTTAACAAGGCAAAAACTGAAAATAGTAAAAATACATCGGAAAAAGACTTTGCAATCGGTAATGCCTTACTGGCCAGTATTCATTTATATGTTGGTGATTTCGACATCGCTGAAAAACTTGCATTATCAAGTATTACGAGCATGACTAAATACCAAGAGCCTCTTTACGTTATGCGCATCAAGCGCACCTTAGCCAAAGTGTATTTTGCACAACATAAAGATATACAAGCATTGTCGCTACTCAATGAAATTATTGAACAAGCCACTGAACTTAAACAATTTTCTGATTTAGAAGAATTTAATCAAATAATCAGCCAATACTACGCTGAACAAAATCAATTCGAGTCGGCTTATCAATTTCAAGTGCAGCGTTTTGACGCTGCTAAACAAGCTGCGGCCAAGTTAAACAATGCCCACTTTATGCAGTTTAAAGCCAGAATAGCTGCACAAAGTGAAGTCAGTACAGCACCCGAAAAACCTGCCAGCAACATCAATCAAAATTTGACCATTACAGCTTTAATCATTTTGTTACTGTCCGTTGGATTAGTGCTGTTTTTGGCCCGAAGACCACAACGCCTCAATGCTGATACTCAAGAAGAAAACCAGCAGCAACGTATTGATCATATGCTGAGCAATGCCAAACAAGGGCAGTATCAACTGAGTCTATTGCTGATTAATATCAATCATATTAATCTCGAGGATATACCGTTTATGATCCCACGACTCAAACTCACACTGAGAGAACAAGACCAATTATTTCGTCACAACACTGACGAACTCATTATTATCCTGCCACACACCTCGTCAATGGGAGCGGCGAGAGTCGTAACCCAAATAGAACGAGTACTCAGCGAATGGAAAACGGGGATCAAAGCAAATATTGGTATGGCGAGTTTACAGCAACTTGACAACTTTGACGTGCTAGTAAAAAAAGCCGTTATAAATCAATTAAACAAAATAAAACTTCAAGAGACCCCGCCTAATGATGAACATTAAATGACTAACTTTTGGTCAGATAATCAGAGATTTCATCTAAAAAATCTCCGCCAAATCGGTCAAGTTTAATCTGCCCAACCCCGTTTACTGCGAGCATCTCTCCAGGACTTGTGGGCAGCATGACACACATTTCAACCAAGGTAGCATCGTTAAAGACTAAATAAGGTGGAATGTCATTCTTTTCAGCCAGTTCACGGCGCAGTAATTTTAAACGCGCAAATAATTTACGATCATATTGCTGCGGCCCACGCGCACTTGGCTTACGTTTAACATTGATTAATTGAATTCTGGGTTCCGCTAACTTTAACGATAGCTCAGCCTTTAACACCGGCCTCGCGGCAGGATTAAGCTTAATCGCAGATCCCCGAGTAATATCCTGACTCATCAAACCTAAGTGAATTAACTGGCGGATAACACTGAGCCAAAACTCTGTTGATTTATCTTTACCAATGCCCCATGTCGATAACTTATCATGGCCTCTATCAACGATATTAGCCGCTTTAGACCCGCGTAATACTTCAATAACATGGTGGATACCAAAACGTTGCTGCAAACGATAAATACAAGAAAGCACTTTTTGTGCATCTTCAGTACCATCATATCGTTTAGGTGGGTCAAGACAGATATCACAGTTACCACAAGGCTTAGAAGCCACTTCATCAAAGTAGTTTAATAGCACTTGGCGACGACAAGTCTGCGCTTCAGCAAAGGCTGCCATGGTATGCAATTTATGAAATTCGACTTGCTGTTGCGGACCCGGTTCAGATTGCTCAATCAAATGTCTGACTCGGCCTATGTCAGCAGGGTCAAACAACATATAAGCTTCAGCGTCTAAACCATCACGACCAGCTCGCCCGGTTTCTTGGTAATAAGCTTCAATGCTTTTGGGAATATCGTAATGCACCACAAAGCGCACGTTAGACTTGTTGATCCCCATGCCAAAAGCCACGGTTGCCACCACAATATCGATTTGATCTTTTAGAAATTTATCTTGAACGTTGCCTCGATCTTGCTGGCTCAATCCTGCGTGATACGCTTGGGCATTAAACCCCTGTAGGCGTAAACGCTCAGCCACCTCATCAACTCGTCGCCGGCTACTGCAATACACAATACCACTGGTGCCGTTTTGCACCGTTAAAAACTGACGCAGCTGATTCGCCGCATTCAGTTTTTCAGCCACGGTATAACGAATATTGGGGCGATCGAAACTCGACAGCAAAGTATAAGGTGTTACCCCTAAACGTTCGCAAATGCTTAAACGCGTGGCGTGATCTGCCGTCGCGGTTAAAGCCATTAATGGTAAATAAGGAAAATATTCTTTTAATTGACCTAATGCAGCATATTCAGGTCTAAAATCATGGCCCCATTGACTAATGCAGTGCGCTTCATCGACGGCAAACATTGAAATATCAACTGATTGAAGACGCTCAATAAAGTCAGGACGTAACAAACGCTCTGGCGACACATACAACAATTTAATCTCGCCCGCATGAAGCTTGCGTAACACCTCAGCACTTTGTTCGCGCGGTAATGATGAATTGAGATAAGCTGCCGATACCCCACTTTGCAATAAACTGTCGACTTGGTCCTTCATCAACGAAATTAATGGCGAAACGACCACAGTAACGCCAGGCAACACAATAGCAGGCAATTGATAGCACATACTTTTGCCGCCACCAGTAGGCATAATCACTAAGGTATCTTGGCCTTGTAAACTTTGCTCAATGACTTCTCGCTGCCCTTCACGAAAGGCGCGATAACCAAACACCTGCTGCAAGCTTGCAGCAAGTACATCTTGCTCTGTCGTCAACACATCTGAGGACGCAATATTGGCCGAAATCGGAGTATCCATTACACTACATCATCATTCAAGGGGCACTCATTTTAAAGCACTCAGCCACAGATGTCTTGAACCAAAACACCTTTACGCTGTTTTCACCCAAGATAGAAGATTGAGTCAATGTCACTTTAGGGTTAGATTAAATACTCTTTAGCAGTAAGCCGCCCCTACAAACAACAAGCATAATAATTATAAAACAGACAAGGATTGCTCATGACCACCGCTATTCAAACCCAAGTATTACAACAAGTTGCACAAATATTTGACCAACATGTTCCGTTTCATAACCTGCTCGGATTAGACATAAAACATTACGACATCAATGGGGTTGAAGTGGTAATAAAAATGAAGCCTGAGCTTATTGGTAATATTCATCAAAACATTTTACATGGTGGTGTCACAGCAACCTTACTCGATGTTGTCGGCGGGCTCACGGTATTTGCTGGGCTAGTTGCCAGTAAAGAAAATTGGACAATAGAGGAATTACAACAACGTTTAACCACCTTAAGCACTATCGATATGCGCGTCGACTTTCTTCGTCCGGGTCGCGGTGAAGTCTTCACTGGCACAGGCAGTGTTATCCGAGCGGGTAATCGCGTATCAGTTTGTCGGATGGAGTTACATAATGAACAAGGGGTCCACATCGCCTTCGGCACAGGGACTTATATGGTGGGATAAGCTAAACGCGCTGCCATTTAAAGCTGACAACCGGTTTATAAAAGAATTCGCTTAATCACTTGTGTCATCCAAAATGGCGACCTACAATCGCCATCTATTATTGTTCTTCCAACTGTTGACTCACTATGCCTGATTTAGAATACCGTAAAGGGGTTTTACTGGCCGTTTGCGCTTACACCATTTGGGGTGTCGCACCGCTGTATTTTAAACTTTTACATAACGTCCCCGCGACAGAAATATTAATGCACCGTGTGATTTGGTCATTTATTTTTATGATCATCATGATGCAGTTTATCGGTGGTTTTGATCGTCTGCGCCTTATTCTCAAACAACCTAAACAACTTGCGGTACTGTTTGTCACCTCGGTGCTAATTGCAGCAAATTGGCTGATTTTTATTTGGGCCGTCAACAACGACCATATGCTCGATGCCAGTCTAGGTTACTTTATTAACCCGCTGTTTAACGTATTGCTTGGGATGGTATTTTTAGGTGAGCGTCTACGTAAATTGCAATGGGTTGCGGTAGGTTTAGCCAGTACCGGAGTGCTGGTACAATTAATTTCTTTTGGCTCTATTCCACTATTGTCATTAGCCTTGGCGGCCAGTTTTGGTTTTTATGGTTTATTACGTAAAAAAGTTAATATCGATGCTAAATCAGGATTATTGGTCGAAACGGCCATTTTATTACCTATTGCCTTAGGGTATTTACTCATCACCTTAGATACGTCATCGGCAAGCATGTTAACCAATGGCCTTAATTTGAACCTATTACTGATTGCCGCGGGCATTATCACCACTATCCCATTATTATGTTTTGCGGGTTCTGCGGTAAGAATTCCATTGTCGAATTTGGGGTTCTTCCAATATATTGGTCCTAGCATCATGTTTATCTTGGCAGTGAAACTCTTTAATGAACCGTTTGATATTGAAAAAGGCATTACCTTTGGCTTTATTTGGGGCGCGTTAGTTATCTTTGTTGGCGACATGATATTGCAACGTCAACGACGTAACGCCTTAGCCAAAGCGTCAGCTTGATAATTCAACATTGGTTAGTTTAAGCCACTAAAATAATTGATAATTGACTCACAAAAATGCCAGATTACTTTATTCAGTAATCCGGCATTTTTTATGTGTTAACTGTCTTGTTACTTCTACAAATCTAACGCAAGAATTTTTGAGCGACGTTGATAGTTATACAGCTGCTTTTTCATATTCGGGAGCACATCGACATCGACAATATTAAAGCCATGCTCTAAAAACCAATGAATACTCCGAGTTGTCAGCGCAAATAAACGCGAATAACCACGAACACGGGCCTGACCAATAATATTATTTAGCAGTAAACTACCTCGGTCAGCATCACGATAATCGGGGTGCACCACCAGACACGCAAACTCACCCGCATTGTCTTCTTCAAATGGATACAATGCTGCACAGCCAATAACCAAATTGTCACGTTCAACCAGCATAAACTGCTCGATTTCCATTTCAAGTTGCTCACGAGAGCGGCGCACCAAAATACCTTGTTCTTCCAAAGGCCGAATAAGATTTAAAATACCGCCGATATCGCTAATGGTTGCCCGGCGTAAACGTTCGGCGCTTTGGGTAACAATTTGAGTACCAATACCTTCGCGTGAAAATAATTCTTGTAATAATGCGCCATCTTCTAAATAGCTCACCAAATGACAACGTGGCACGCCTCGGCGACACGCTTCAACGCTGGCTTTTAAGAAAGCCATCGTCCCCACAGAAGCATGCGTATCTGTAGACATCGTCTTAAGCATTTCTTCAACTTCGTCTGGCATCAGTTCAGCAATCACGTCGCCATTTTCATCCAAAATGCCGTGACTATTACTAAAACCAATAATCTTATCAGCCTTTAGCTTTATCGCGACTTGGGTCGCGACTTCTTCTGCCGTAAGGTTAAAACTTTCACCGGTAACTGAAGCCGCAATCGGTCCCATCAAGACTATGCCATTATTGTCTAATTGACGACGAAGTCCCAACGCATCAATACGGCGAACCTTACCACTCAAACAGAAATCAACACCGTCTTCGATGCCTAACGGTTGCGCAATCACAAAATTGCCACTAACAAGGTTAATTTGGGCATTTTGCATTGGCGTGTTGCCTAAACACATCGACAACCTTGCGGTGATATCAAATTGAGTCGCTCCCGCAACCTGTTTGATAATTTTAAGGGTTTCATCATCAGTAATGCGTATACCGTTATGATAGGCGGGTTCAATTCCAGCAGCCTTCAACCCCTCATCAATCTGTGGCCTGGCCCCGTAAACTAATACCACCTCTATTCCAAGTGAGTGCAACATAGCCACATCATTTAAAATACCGCGAAACTGCGGATGTGCTAAAGCCTCGCCACCGAGCATGACGACAAAAGTTTTACCTCTATGTGCATTAACATAAGGAGCAGAATGACGAAATCCATCAACCAGTTCAGTGGTTCTCACAGGCAAATTCACCTCAGGATAAGTTTGATATTCATTAATAGTTATGACAAAGAACGTCACATGATTTTTTATTACGTTAAAAGGAATGGTATTGCATTTTAATTCACTTTTAAAGCATTTTATTTCACTTTTAATAAAATATAGTGTGTCACTTTAGTGTGAAAAAATCATGATAGCCAAAAAGTTAACTCATTTTAGCCGCTAATAGCCCTTTACGCATTTTTTATATCGATTGGGTTACATTTTTACATCAAAATATTAACGAAATAGCAGGTTACCAATGTTGAAGACTCAATCAAAATAGAACATGCCTATGCATCTGAGTCAGTTTTGGCCTATTCTTATAGTATAAATCAAGACTAGAAGTGAGATTTGCTATG
>NZ_JBEOPI010000041.1:0-40489 GCF_040309905.1 Shewanella sp. CAL98-MNA-CIBAN-0140 | reverse complement strand
AAATACCTAACAGATTGTTAAATTTGGCAATAATTCACACGCCAATACATTCTTACTGAGCCAACTGCATAGGCATGAAATAGAATGACTTTATGATGATCACATCAGATCCACGCTGTAAATTAGCACAACTTGGGATAATAAACGCTTATCAAACATTTTTGTGGCCAGTCTAAGGTGTTATTCAGTATAGACTATTTTTAAACGGCCATAAAAAAAGCCCCTATTAAGGGGCTTTTTTAAGAATCAAAAATCAATTACTTGATTTTAGCTTCTTTGTACATAACGTGCTGACGAATGACTGGATCAAATTTCTTGATTTCCATTTTTTCAGGCATGTTACGCTTGTTCTTTTCAGTAGTGTAGAAGTGACCAGTTTTAGCACTAGATACTA
The DNA here is from genome assembly GCF_040309905.1 of Shewanella sp. CAL98-MNA-CIBAN-0140. Taxonomy (NCBI): domain Bacteria; kingdom Pseudomonadati; phylum Pseudomonadota; class Gammaproteobacteria; order Alteromonadales; family Shewanellaceae; genus Shewanella; species Shewanella sp. CAL98-MNA-CIBAN-0140. The sequence continues at coordinate 40,095 of NZ_JBEOPI010000041.1, read as the reverse complement.
ATTTGATCTTCTCACGATTACCTTTAGATTTAGCCATTTTCTATTATACCTTCTCGCCACTGGCACGAAGTTCAGCAACAACTACTTCAATACCTTTTTTGTCGATAATACGAATACCTTTAGTAGATACACGTAATTGCACGAAACGCTTTTCTTCTTCTAACCAAAAACGATGGTTTTGTAGGTTAGGTAAAAAACGACGACGAGTCGAATTTTTTGCGTGCGAACGGTTGTTACCAACCATTGGCTTCTTGCCAGTTACTTGGCATACTCTTGACATGTCAATCTTCTCCAAAACAATTTTTTAACGCTCGAGCATTAATGTGCCTCGTATGGCCGTCGCCCGAGGCACAAAGAGGGCGCATTTTATACACGATTGACCATATAAGATCAAGCAGTGTTTATACTATCCACCCTCGCTCAGCAAAGGAGACTATCTCCTGATCACCTACAACCATATGATCTAACAAAGAAACATCTATGGTTGCCAATGCATTTTTTATTCGCTCAGTTATTCGCCGATCAGCCTGACTTGGCTCTGCGATGCCAGACGGGTGATTGTGACACACTATTACTGCCGCTGCTTTTTTCTCCAAAACAAGGCTTACAACCTCGCGAGGATAAACAGAAGCGGAATCGATGGTGCCACGAAATAATTCTACAAATTGAATGACTCTATGTTGGGTATCCAACAATAGTAAGGCGAACACTTCATAGGATCGGTCGCCTAATTGTCTCATTAAATAGTCCCGAGTTAAATCAGGATTTGTCAAAATTTGCCCTCTTTGTAGATTTTCATGGGCAATTCGCTTAGAAATCTCGGCCGCGGCCTGTAATTGAGCGTATTTTACCGGTCCAACGCCAGCTAATTTACACACTTGGCTTTTCGATGCACTCAGCAAACTGCGCAAACCACCAAACTGACTGATCATCTCTCGGGCTAAATCCACCGCATTTTGCCCCGCCAGACCATTACGCAATAACACCGCAAGCAATTCTGCATCAGACAAATGTCCAGCGCCTTTGAGCAGTAACTTGTCTCGAGGTCCTTCTCCTTGAGGCCAATCTTTAATTCCCATGAATGTCCCTTATATTCAATGTGGCGATTTAATTGCACGCATTAACTCGACGCTATACCCGATGACCACACCCACAACGGCTGGTTATCTTTTTCAACAACAGAGTTCGAATTAATGACTACAGTATGGTTGATATTTTTGAGATTGGATCTGCGCCACTTGTCATAGGTTTGTGATATTGTTAGCCGTAATTAGATTTGAGTCGGATAATGTGCATCATGCTGACAAATAAAAAAGTATTACTCGGAATTGGTGGCGGCATTGCCGCCTATAAAAGCGCGGACCTTATTCGCCGTTTAAAAGAGCGTGGCGCGGATGTGCGAGTCATTATGACTCAAAGCGCCATGGCGTTTATCACCCCGTTAACCATACAAGCGCTTTCTGGCAACCCAGTGGCCTCTGACTTGCTTGATCCCGCAGCAGAAGCGGCTATGGGTCATATCGAACTCGCTCGTTGGGCTGAGGTGGTATTAATTGCTCCAGCAACAGCAAACATAATCGCGCGGATCAATGCCGGTATGGCTAATGACTTATTAACCACAACCTGCTTAGCCACCAGTGCGCCTGTCATTGTATGCCCAGCGATGAATCAACAGATGTACCAAAATATTGCCACCCAAGAGAACATGGCCAATTTAGTCCGTAAAGGCCTGATAATTTGGCACCCAGCATCGGGTAGCCAAGCCTGCGGTGAAGTCGGCCCCGGCAGAATGCAAGAGCCCGTGGTGATGGCAGAACAACTGGTACAATTTTTTGGTCCTAAAACACTTCAAGGTCATCAACTACTCATTACTGCCGGGCCAACGCGCGAAGCGATAGACCCTGTGCGTTATATTTCCAACCACAGCTCAGGGAAAATGGGTTTTGCCTTAGCCCAAGCCGCAGCAGAAATGGGCGCCAGCGTAACATTAGTGTCTGGTCCAGTTAACTTGGCAACCCCAGCAGGTGTGACTCGTATTAACGTTGATTCTGCACAGCAAATGCTTAACGCAGTGATGGAACAGGTTGAGCAGCATGATATTTTTATCGGCTGCGCCGCAGTAGCGGATTATCGAATTGCCGATATAGCAGAGCAGAAAATCAAAAAATCAGCCGACAAAATGCAGCTTGCACTAGTACGTAATCCTGATATCTTAGCCACGGTTGCCGAGCACACACCTCGACCTTTTACTGTCGGTTTTGCAGCAGAAACTAACGATGTGGAGCAATACGCTCGCGGTAAATTACAACGCAAAAAGCTCGATATGATTGCCGCTAACGATGTTTCTATTCAAGGCTTAGGCTTTAATGCCGATAGCAATGCACTACAGGTATTTTGGCAACACGGCAGCCAACAACTACCAGCAACAGACAAACTAACACTGGCGCGCCAATTACTCTCATTAATAGAAAAACAATTAAAAAAATCATGAAAACACCCATTGAACTAAAAATTCTCGACTCGCGTATTGGCAGTGAATTTCCATTGCCAGCCTACGCAACTCCCGGTAGCGCAGGCATGGACTTACGTGCCATGACCGACACCACTATGGTGATTGAACCTGGCCAAACGGTATTAATTCCAACGGGTATTGCCATTCATGTGGCCGACCCAAGCCTTGCCGCGGTTATCTTGCCACGCTCAGGTATGGGTCATAAACATGGCATCGTTTTGGGTAATTTAGTGGGCTTAATTGACTCCGATTACCAAGGACCATTAATGGTGTCATGTTGGAACCGAAGTGATAAACCATTCACGCTCGAAATAGGCGATCGTTTAGCCCAATTGATGTTTGTACCCGTGGTACAGGCAACATTTACCTTAGTGGATGAGTTTAATCGCTCAGATCGTGGAGAAGGCGGATTTGGTCACTCAGGAACCAAATAATCTTTTCTAGTCGTCACTGAGCCAAGGAACAGATAATGGCTGAAAGCCCTAAAATGAATCGTCGTGAGCATATTTTACAATGCTTAGCAAAAATGCTCGAAAGCAGCCCAGGCCAACGTATTACCACAGCTAAACTTGCTGCCGAAGTCGGTGTATCAGAAGCGGCACTGTATCGTCATTTCCCCAGTAAAGCGCGAATGTTCGAAGGCTTAATCGAGTTTATTGAAGACGCTATTTTGTCACGCCTCAATATCATCATGGACGAAGAAAAAGACACCATGGCCCGCTGCCAATTGGTACTGCAGCTGTTATTGGTGTTTTCTGAACGTAATCCTGGTATTTCACGCGTATTAAATGGCGATGCTCTGCTGGGTGAAAACGAACGTTTACGTAGCCGAATCGATGTGCTATTTGCCAAAATTGAAACCCAAATAAAACAAATTCTGCGCGAAAAGACCTTACGCGAAGGCGTAGGCTTTAACCTCGACGAAGCCGTTCTCGCCAATCTATTACTCGCTTTTGTAGAAGGCAGAATTTCACAGTTTGTCCGCAGCGAGTTTAAACAAAAACCAACGCTCCACTTTGATGAGCAATGGACCTTTATTCAGCAGCAATTATTAAGAAGTTAATATCGCATAGATAAAGGATCTAGTTCGGTCCTTTTTCGGCCAATGCTACTGACTCTTCCTTTACCCTTAAACCGTATCAAATCGAATATTTATACCACATAAAAACAAAGTAAGAACGAAGTAAGAACGAAGTAAGAACGAAGTAAGAACGAATGATTAAACAAGGATGTCTCATGATTTTCACCAAATACCTAACCATTATGTTACTTGTCTGTGGTGGCCTATTCACCCATGCATTTGCTGCAGAAAGTCTTTCTACTGCACAGCTATTTAGCCGAGGGGCTGAATTTAGCAATGTAAAAATATCTCCAACAGGCGAATATATTAGTGCAATAACCAAGCACGATGGCAAAGACAAACTACTGATATTAAATGCTAAAACAAAACAAATACATCACGCGATATTTTTCCCTAGCAATGCCCAAGTGGGTGATTACGCTTGGGTAAATAATGAACGAATCGTCTTGCAAAAAGAATACTTAAAAGGTTGGAGTGACGTACCGCTGTATTATGGTGAGCTAATGGCTGTTAATGCCGATGGATCAAGAGCAACTTACCTTTTTGGTTTTAATAGCGGCGAGCAACAAACTGGCTCACATCTGAAAAAAAATACCCCGATAAGAGCAACTGCTTTTATTTTAGATCCCCTCCCCGATGACGACCGCTATATGCTCGTCAATGCAATCCCATGGAATGAGTCGAATTCTTTAAACTATGAATTATCACAAACTGTATACCGTGTAAATTTATACAAAGGGTTCCGCAGAAAAGTCACCACTTCGCCTATAGGTTACTCTCGATTTTTAACCGATCATGATGGTGAAGTACGCTTTGTTGCAGGCGAAGATGAAAACAACATAACAAAAGTATTTTATCGTCAAGACCGCGAATGGCTTAACACCGATAAGCTCAAACTCAATTTAGATGATTTCTACCCAATATCTTTTGCCGAAAATAAAAACAGTATTTATGCAGCAGCTCGGGTAAAAGGCGAAACCTTAGGGATTTATGAAATAAATCTAGAAACAGGTGAAAAAACACAAATTATTAAAGATGACAAAAGTGATCCCAGTAATTACTGGATAAACCAAACGACCAAAAAACTCTATGCAGTTGAATTTGAAAATGGTTATCCGTCTTACGCTTTCGTCAATCCAGAAGACAGTCATTCAAAATTGCTAAAACAGTTGCTCGCATCATTACCTGGCCATCAAGTTCGTATCGTTAGCGAAACTCGTCATTCAGAAAAACTCATCGTGGTGGCATTTAACGATCGGAATCCTGGTGATTATTATATATTTGATACCGAGGCGCTCACACTCCAACACTTAGCCTCTGCCAAGAAATGGCTCGACCCAACGCGAATGTCAGAAGTGAAGCCAATTAGTTTTACCAGCCGAGACGGTAAAATAATTAACGGTTATTTAACATTACCTTATGGTAAAGAAGCGACAAACCTCCCTCTTGTGGTCAACCCCCATGGTGGTCCGCATGGAATAAGAGATGAATGGGGATTTAATACTCAAAACCAAATGCTAGCAAATCAAGGGATGGCGGTATTACAAGTCAATTTCCGTGGTTCAGGTGGTTTTGGACAAAATTTTGAACAAGCTGGATTCCAAAAATGGGGTTCAGAAGTACAATATGACATTCTCGACGCCACTCATTACGTCATTGAGCAAGGTTATGTAGATAAAAACCGTATCTGTATTTCTGGTGGTAGTTTTGGGGGTTATAGTGCATTGCAAAGCGCAATACTTGAACCAGATCTGTTCAAATGCGCTATCGGTTTTGCAGGGATTTATAATTTAGAGTTAATGTTCGATGAAGGAGATATTGCAAGTAGTGCTTCGGGAACTAGTTACCTTAAAAATGTTTTAGGTCAAAATAGTGAAGTACTAAGAGCGATGTCTCCCTCAGAGAATGTAGATAAGCTTAAAGCAAACTTGCTTCTAGTACATGGCGGTGACGATGAACGAGCGCCCATTGAACAGCTAGAATCATTAGAAAAAGCCCTTAAAGCACGTGATTATCCCTATGAAAAACTGGTGATGGATGATGAAGGCCATGGTTTCTACAATGATGACAATCGTGCCCAATATTATGAAAAAATGCTTCTATTCCTTAAAAAGAACCTAAACATTAAATCGTAATGAGCTAATAAATATTATTTCAACAAGCCGAGACTCAGTTAACGGGGGGTCGGCTTTTTTGTGCCTGTTTTATGACTTTCAAGCAAATTCTACTGCGCAAAGAGGCCAATAAAATGGGTATTAACATAAATTAAAAGTCGTAATACACGTTCATATTCTACCTCATTTCAATGAATAAATAGTGAGTACGTATTGCTCTGATCACTTGAATTAAATACAATACCGTTACACTTTTAACATTTATTACACGGATTGTAGTCATGCTGCGTATTTTATACCTCACTTGCTGTTTGCTTATTCTTTTTACCTCTCACACTTTTGCTAGTCCTCAGATCAAAGATTTTAGTGCTGATTCCGAATTCTCTGAAGTCAAAATATCACCCGATGGTAAACACCTTGGCGTTATTTTAATTGAAGATGAAAAGCGCACCCTATTAATCCTAAACCTTGAAACCATGAAGCCGACTAATGCAGTCAAATTTAGTGGTGATGAAGAAGTTGGTAGTTACTATTGGGTGAATGATGAGCGGATTGTATTACAAAAACTCTATAAGCACGCACAACGTGAGGTTTCTGATTATTACGGGGAGTTACTGGCGGTAAATTATGACGGCAGCAAATCTAAGTACCTGTTCGGTTATAATGGCGGTTCCTCAACTGGCACAAGCATTTCCAGTAATGAAACTATCCGAGCAAGCGCATTTGTTTTAGACACGTTAAAAGATGATGATAAATATATCTATGTTATGGCATATCCTTGGAATGGCCTTAACTATTCTTACACCCTTGTATACCGAGTCAATGTCTATTCCGGTAAACGCAAACGCCTTACCACGTCACCTATCGCCAATGCAGGTTTCCTTGTTGATAATAAAGAAGACGTTCGCTTTAGCTTTGCACGAGATAACAAAAACGATGATCAGCTCTTCTACTATGAAAATGGTGAATGGGTTGATGCTGAAAGAATAAAAGGCGGACTAACAGATTTCTACCCTATTTCGTTCACCGAAGACAACAAATCAATTTATGCTATTGCACACGGTGAAGGCGCTACTCAGGCGATTTATGAAGTAGAACTTGCAACGGCGAAACATAAAAAAATCATCCAACATGATGTTGTTGACCCATTTATGACTTGGATTAGCGGACAAACAAACACACTCTACGCGGTAGAGTTTGAAAACGGTTACCCAGAATACCAATTTGTCGATACCGAAAGTGCTAAAGCCAAAGCATTGCAGCAGCTTATGGCAGCAATTCCTGATCATCGTATTCGTATCGTAAGCGAAACCATCGACGGTAACACACTCATCGTTGCGGCAATGAATGATAAAAACTCGGGTGACTACTATCTGTTTGATCGTAAAAAACTCAAACTCAAATTCCTGTTTGCTGGAAATGCAGCACTTGACCCAAGCGAGATGTCTGAAGTACGCCCCATCAGTTTCACAAATCGTGACGGTGTAACGATCCATGGTTATTTAACCCTTCCAAGTGGCATTAAAGATCATAAAAATATGCCACTTGTAGTTAACCCTCATGGTGGCCCGCACGGTCCACGCGACTTATGGGTATTTAATCCAGAAAATCAATTACTCGCACAAAATGGAATAGCGGTATTACAAGTTAACTTCCGAGGTTCAGGTGGATACGGTAAAGCGTTTGAGGAGTCAGGCTACCTCGCATGGGGAAGTAAAATTCAATATGACATTATCGACGCAACTCAATATGTTATTGACCAAGGTTATGTAGATAAAGATAGAGTGTGTATTTCTGGTGGTAGTTTTGGCGGATATTCAGCACTAATCAGCCCGATGTTAGCACCCGATATGTTCAAATGCGCCATTGGTGTTGCCGGAGTATACGACTTAGAACAAATGTATAACACAGGCGATATTCCAGACTCTTATGGTGGGGAAGCATTTTTAAAAGAAGTGCTCGGTACAAATACCCAACAACTACAGACAATGTCGCCAACCCACAATGTCAGCAAGCTCAAGGCCAAAGTGTTATTAATTCATGGTGAAGAAGATGAACGTGCACCCATAGAGCAATTTGAAGCAATGGAAAAAGCCTTAAATCAAGCCAATTACCCATTCCAAAAAGAAATCTGGGAAAAAGAAGGTCATGGCTTCTACAATGCCGAAAATCGCGCTAAATATTATGAAATAATGCTTAAATTCATCAAAGAGAATCTAAACGTTAAATAGTCATAGCCAAAGCGTTTACACCTCAAAAAGCCGATACCCGACTAAAAGGGTCGGCTTTTTTATCGTCTACAGTGTTAATTTGCAACGAATCACGTTATTCTCCATTCCCCTTATGGCATAAGCGTCCTAAGGCTTTTTAAGATATACTTATCGCAGTATGACAGGGTTGTTGGAGGATATATGGCACTAAGTGAAGCCGCAATAAAAGTACAAGCCGCGCTGAAAGATCGTGGGCTAGAAACACCTATGTTGCCAAAAACCTCGACGCCAGAACAACGTAAGGTAAAAATTGAGCATCATATGAGAGAGATCCTGACATTAATGTCATTGGATTTATCAGATGACAGCTTAGTCGATACCCCTCGGCGTATTGCAAAAATGTATGTCGATGAAATATTCTCAGGCCTAGATTATGAAAACTTCCCCAAGATCACTGTTATCGAAAACAAAATGGGTGTCGATGAAATGGTGCGGGTGCAAGACATCAGTCTGACCAGCACCTGCGAGCATCACCTAGTGACCATTGATGGATTAGCCACAGTAGCCTACTTACCCCGCAGCAAAATTATTGGCTTATCGAAAATTAATCGTATCGTACGATTTTTTTCCCAACGCCCACAAGTGCAAGAGCGCTTAACCCAGCAAGTGTTAGTGGCACTGCAAACCCTACTTGAAACCAAAGACGTAGCGGTAAAAATGGATGCAGTACATTACTGCGTTAAATCACGTGGCGTGATGGATTCAACCAGCTCAACGACCACCACGGCATTGGGCGGCGTGTTTAAATCTAACCCTGCGACACGTGCCGAGTTTTTACATCTGGTAAAATAGGCTATGACTCAGTGTTATTGCCAATAAAAAAACGCAGCCGACTAACGCAGCCATCTAAGGCTGCGTTGTTGTTTAGGATGATAAATAGAAAAGATTAACAGAAAAGATTAAATCCCGTATTGCTCACGATAAGCGCTAACGGATGCTAACTCAGCTTCCATGCCCGGTTTTTCAGACAAGTAACAGATTAAATCAGCCAACTTAATAATCGACACAATTTGGCAGCCAAAGTCGCGCTCAACTTCTTGGATCGCCGACAACTCACCCGGGCCTTTTTCTTGACGATCTAATGCAATCAATACACCGGCAAGCTGTGCATTATGGGCATTAATAATCTCCATCGACTCACGAATAGCGGTACCTGCAGTGATCACATCATCCACCAGCATCACTTTGCCTTTGAGCTCGCTGCCCACCAAACTGCCACCTTCGCCGTGGGTTTTGGCTTCTTTGCGGTTGAAACAATAGGGAATGTCCACATCGTGATGATCGCACAAGGCAACTGCGGTGGTAGTCGCAATCGGAATACCTTTGTACGCAGGGCCAAATAACAAATCGAACTCAATACCCGAGTCCATTAACGCCGCGGCATAAAAACGGCCTAAACGTGCCAAGTCTTTACCCGTATTAAACAGTCCAGCATTAAAGAAGTACGGGCTAGTACGGCCAGATTTAAGGGTAAACTCACCAAAACGTAACACTTGGCGGGCTAAAGCAAACTCAATAAATTCGCGTTGATAGGCTTTCACGGTTAGTCCTCTATGATCAATTTTCAGGCTAAAAAAAAGGACCGTAATCGGTCCTCATTTTTCAACTGCATATTAACTTAATGCGGCTTTTTGCACATCGACAATTTCGCGAATACTGTTTTTAGCTAACACTAACAACTCAAGCAACTCTTCATGGCTGAATGGCTCGCCTTCTGCAGTACCTTGAATTTCAATAATTTTACCGGTTTCGGTCATCACTACGTTCATATCAGTTTCTGCAGCGCTGTCTTCAATGTATTCTAAATCACTGATCGTTTCGCCTTTATAAATACCCACGCTCACAGCGGCAATTAAAAACTTAAGCGGGTTAGCTTTAATAATGCCTTTGCCACGCGCCCAGTTAAGCGCATCAACCAATGCCACACACGCACCCGTAATGGCAGCAGTACGCGTACCACCATCAGCTTGAATCACATCACAATCGATAACGATAGTGTTTTCACCCAATAATTTCATATCAACCGCAGCACGTAATGCGCGGCCAATTAAACGTTGGATCTCTTGAGTACGGCCAGATTGCTTACCACGAGCGGCCTCACGGTCCATACGGCTATGAGTTGAACGCGGTAACATACCGTATTCAGCTGTTACCCAACCTTGACCCTGACCTTTAAGAAAACGCGGCACGCCTTCGGTAAAGCTCGCGGTACATAACACTTTTGTGTCGCCAAATTCGACTAAAACAGAGCCTTCAGCATGTGCAGTAAAAGAACGCGTAATAGTGATCGGGCGAGTTTGAGCAGGTGTACGGTTACTTGGGCGCATGAAAAGTCCTGTAGTCGATTTTAGATCATATTTGAGGGCGTATTATAGAGCTTCATGCCGTTAGATACTATGCCAAGCCAAAAATCTATCGACTAATCCTTTAACCTAGTCACCTAAAACGGCTATAATCAACCCACATTCGCGTAATAATATAACAGGACATTTCATGATCCAAAGCATGACAGCTTTCGCTCGTATCGAGCACAAAGCACAATGGGGTACCGCCTCATGGGAAATCCGCTCAGTCAACCAGCGCTACTTAGAAACCTACCTGCGCCTACCTGAGCAGTTTCGCAGCTTTGAACCTGTCTTACGCGATCGTCTACGTAAACGCCTAAACCGCGGCAAAGTAGAAGTTAATTTACGTTATGAACTCGTCGACAGCAGCAATAATGAATTGCAACTTAATCAAGACTTAGCCAAGCAATTGCTTAACGCTGCCAATTGGTTAAAACAAGAAGCCGGACAAGGCGAACTTAGCCTAACTGATGTGTTGCGTTGGCCTGGGGTTCTCTCCGCTGCTGAGCAAGATATGGACAGCATGGGTGCCGAGCTAATGACCGCGTTTGACAGCGCTGTCGATCAGTTTATCGAAGCCCGTGGCCGCGAAGGCGAAGCGATTAAAGACATGCTACTGACTCGCTTAGACGGCGTTATGAAGCAAGTGACGATTGTGCGTGAACACATGCCAACCGTGATGCAGTACCAACGCGAAAAACTCACTAATCGCTTAGCAGACATCGTCGGCGAATTAGACTCTACCCGTGTAGAACAGGAAATGGTACTGCTGGCGCAAAAACAAGATGTCGCCGAAGAAATGGACCGTCTTGAAGCCCACGTCACCGAAGCCCGCCGCATCCTCAAAAAGGGTGGCAGCGAAGGCCGTCGTTTAGACTTTATGATGCAAGAATTTAATCGCGAATCAAATACCTTAGCCTCAAAATCCATTAGCGCCGAAATCACCTCGGCCGCAGTAGAGTTAAAAGTATTGATTGAGCAAATGCGCGAGCAAATTCAAAACGTCGAATAACTTTTTTGGCTCCAACATTTGTAACGTAAAAACATTAAGCCCAGTATTTGCTGGGCTTAATGTTGTTAATGTTTTAAATAGGGATGAATTAAGCCAAGATATAAACGACCAATAATAACTAAGGTTGCCACCGTTAAATGACCACTAACACGCTATAGCGCGTAAAAAAAACGTCAATAATGGTCTGTCATACTCTCTTGCCAGCTCAAGCTAGATCCTAGTTATAAACTAATGTCGTGACCAAATGGCCAAGACTAAAACTCACACCCAAGTAGCAAAGATAAATATCGCTAAATCTGGCGGTTATTAATGCTAAATCTAGCCGTTATTAGTACTAATAGTGGGTACCACTGACATGCCGACACGTAGTTGAGCGGTATCAGCTTGCCCGTCATCAATGTTGATTTTAACCTGTAAACGCTGAACAATTTTGGTAAAGTTACCTGTCGCATTATGGGGTGCCACCGCAGAATAACTGACGCCACTGGCTGGTGCGATACTATCAACATGGCCTGTTAATACTGTACCCGGTAATGCATCTACCGCTATGTTCACCAATTGGCCTGCGGTTACATTCGCCAGTTGAGTTTCTCTAAAATTAGCATACACATAAACCTCATCAAGCGGCACCACAGCCAATAGCGGTACCCCAGGATTAACATAGCTGCCAACTCGTAGCGATTTTTTACCCACTATACCGTCAATTGGCGCACTAATTTGAGTATATGATAACGTCAAATTGGCCACATCTAATATCGAATTAGCTTGCTGTAGAACAGCCTTTGCTTTATCAATATCGGCATATTGAATATCTTTATCTTGCTTAGCCGCCAGTAAACCCGCCTCGTTTTTGCGTAAGTTAGCTTGCTGAATACTCACTTGCGCTTCAGCTTCTTGTCGCGCCTGCACAGTGCCAGAACCGTCTAACGCCAAGTTGCGATAACGCTCAAGATTAAAATTAGCCAATTTAAGCGCAAAAAAATTGGCATCTAACGTTGCCCGAGCTTGTTTAATGACCGATGCCTGATGGATAAGCTTAGCCTGCAGGCTGTTAATACTGGCTTGCGCACTAACCACTTGTGCGGCAGCGGTTTTCACTGCGGCAACAAAATCACGGTCGTCAATAATGGCAATAATATCGCCCTGCTTGACCACCTGATTGTCATCAACCAATACCTGGCTAATTTTACCGGCGATTTGGGGCGCCACTATGGTGAAATCGGCTTGAATATACGCGTCATCGGTCGATTGTGTTGCACTCGCTGACTCGGGTGTGTTTAGGTAAAAAATACCACCAATCGCGACCACTAATAAACTGGCTACTACGGTGACTTTCATTGATTTAGATAATGCCATTTGTAATTACTCACTTGAAAAATATAAACTTAAGATTTGCTAAGATCCGGTGCAGGCACATGAGTCATCATAAATGCCAACGGGATTAACATTAGTGCCAAAACACCCAGTACCCAATAAGCATCAATCACAGACAACACCATAGATTGCTGTGCCACTGCAGTGCCCAGTGCCGATACATCTAAGGCTTGTGGAATCGAACCATCCACAAGACCAGCATGATCAAGCAACATCTCGCTATGAAATCGACTGCGTACCGTCATTAATTGGCCAACCACCGCCCCACCAATAAGCGAACCAAATACCCTAAAGGTGTTAATAGCCCCAGAAAAATACGGGCCTTCACTGGCGTGTAAAACACTGGTCATTAAAAATAAAATCGACACCACGGCCATAGGCTGACCCAAGGCTTGGAGTAACTGAGTAAAAATAAATTGGTCGCGGTTCCACTGCGGTGTAAGCTGCGCGCCAGAAAAACAAGCCAGGGCAATAAGCACTAAACCCAACGCCAAAATAACCCGCGCATCGACCCACTTTTGATACAAAAGAAAAGCAACCACAGACCCTAACACTAACTGCGGCAGGGCAATTAATAACCCTATAGGCGCAATTTGCATCGCCCGGTAATCTTGTAACCCTGCCAAGTAGCTAGCGGGAAGTAACGATCCTGACATCAGTACTACAAGTAAAAAAGTTAACAAAATAGTGCCAATAAATAGGTTTCGACGGCCCATTAATTGAGGTTTAATAAACGGAGCATGATGATGCCACTCGGTGAACGTATAACTGCCAAACAATATAAGCCCGCCGATTAATGACACCACAATCAAAGGTGAATTAAACCAATCTAGGCGCACACCTTGATCTAGCGCGATAGTGAGCAATAACAACGATGCCACCCCGCAAACCATTCCCAACCAATTACCTTCAGAAAATCGATCATACTTGACCTTTTCATGTGGTAAGCCCCACCCGACAAATACCCCCGCCAAGGCGCACAAAGGAATGACCTGCCAATATATCCAGCGCCAGTCAGACAAACCGTCAGTCCACATACCGGTTAACCAAATCGAAAGATTAGGCGCAAAAGTCGCGGTCATCGCATACAGCGCCAAGCCATGTAAACGAATATGTGGCGGAAGAAACTTAAGTGCCGCCATCATCAGAATAGGGATCAAGGCACCACTACTAATGCCTTGTACAAAACGTAATGCAATCAGTAAATTTAGGTTTTGAATAAAAGGCAAAATGGCCGCAATTAGCGCACAAATAAACACCATCGACAGATGAAAACGCCTAACCGACAAGGTAATAGCAAACCAAGCCGCAAACGGCATAGCAATCAGTTCACCCATGGCATATGCGGTCGAAAGCCAAGAGCCATCGTCTGAGCTGACGCCCATCACACCACGCACATCAGCTAAACCGAGCGCACCAACCCGATTGTTTAAGCCCGACATCATGGCCGCAATAAAAATACCAATTAGCCCAGCAATAACCTGCTTTGGCACTCCGGCTTTGTGTGTAGGAGCTGCGGCGACTTGATCAGGAAGTACTGCAGAGTTCATTTAGCCTCCCCAAGTGCGGCGACAGATATGGCGCCATCGTGTGCTTGCATAAGGCTGTTATCCCAACCACCACCCAGTGCTTTATACAAAGTCACCACTGCCATTTCAGCTTGAGTTGTACTGTTATTAAGTTGAATCTGGCTATTGAACACATTGCTTTGTTGCTGCAACACACTTAAATAATCGCTGCTACCTTGTTGATAGTTTCGCTCAACCATACTCAGTGCTTGCTCAATGAAATGGTGGGCAATCGATAATCTTTGATGCTGACTCTGCTGTGCACGCCACGCATCAATCGAGTTATCAACCTCATGCCAAGCTCCAAGCACGGTTTGACGATAATTCAACGCCGAGCTTTTCTGTTGCTCTTTGGTTAATTCAAGTTGTTGAGTCAACTTACCACCGGAAAAAATGGGTAAATACACCTTAGGGCCAACAGAAAATGAGCGAGAATCCCACCCCAGTAAATCACTGCTATCAAAAGACTCAACCCCAAGGCTGCCAGACAAGGTAATACGAGGATAAAAATCAGCTTCTGCAACGTCAATGGCCGCTACCGACGCATGTAAACGTGCTTGCGCTTCAAGAATATCCGGACGACGTTGCGCTAAGTCCGATGGCCATTCAAGTGGCACGCCCCTGGGCAGTTGCATGCGATAATCCGAGGTTGCTAACAATTCGTCTAGCGCTCGCGGCTGTTCACCAAGTAACAATGCCAGAGCATTCATTAGTTTATTACTGCCCATGGTCAACTCAGGAAGCGTCGCCTCAAGTGTGGCTAGCTTTGTTTGCGCCGTAATGGTGTCAAAATGTGTGCCTACGCCATTGGTTTCGCGGCTTAATACCAATGCCAACGCACGCTTAGCTATCGATTGTTTTTCAAGGGTTATAGCTAATTGGGCTTGCGCATTACGCAGTAACAAATACGTTTTGGCCACTTCGGCAGATAAGCTGACACGCATCGCTTCACGTTGGTACATCGACGCCTCAAGTCTTGCGTTCGCGCCTTCGGTTGCACGCTGTGCTCGGCCCCATAAGTCAAGCTCCCAACTGGCATCAAAACCTGCAGTCCAATAATTAGTCGCCGCTGACGGTGCACCCAACCCCACCATTTTACCGTTTTCACTGTTACCTTCACGGGCATAACTCGCATTGGAAGCAACACGTATTTGCTGATCTGCCGCGGTAATACCTAATGCTGCACGGCTTTGTGCAATGCGGCTACCAGCCATTTGCAAATCCAAATTACCAGATTGAGCTTTCGACTCGAGCGACGTCAAAATGGGATCGTTAAACATTGCCCACCACTGCCAACCGACATCTTGACTGTTTTGAGACGGGTTTAAACCATAATCGGTTCTAGGCGTTAACGTCTGTGCAATTTCATGGTTTGGTATTTCAAAATCTGGCCCTACCGCACACCCTGACAGCATCGCCAACGACACCATCATGGTTATTGCATAACTTGAAGGACGAATATTTTTGCAATTAGACATCGTTTTTCACTCTCGTTAATCCACAATCAAAACTAAACTGTACCGCTCGGTTCAATGCAAAGGCAATAAAAAATCGTTGGTTAGCACTAAGGCATCACTCAACGAAACATTTAGCGTCTACTTCTTAAAATTGAATCAAGCAATTGAACTGTACCGTACGGTTTGATATGGTGTCAGTATCAGGCATTATTGTCAAGAGGACAAATCGATGAACGTTCCACAAACTGTCGCTCAACTAAATTTAGATCTGGGTCCCAAAGCACGTACCGTCATACATGCAGCCAGTAAGATTTTTTTAACCCATGGCTTTAATGGCGCTACAACCGATATGATCCAACGCGAAGCGGGGGTATCAAAGTCGACGGTATATGCTCATTTTGCCAATAAAGAAACGTTATTTTTGGCCGTCATTCAAAATGAATGCGCCATGTTTACAGCATCAATCCAAGACATTGAATTTACCCCAGGTAATATCAACCAAAGCCTACGACTGTTAGGTCACGCTTACCTCAACGTCATCTTGTCAGACTCCGCCCTAGCACTGTACCGCATCGTTGTCGCCGAAGCGCCCCGCTTTCCGTCGCTTGGCCACATGTTTTATCGGTCTGGCCCTAATGTTGTGAAATCCATGGTGGCTACCTGTTTATCTTACGCCAACAACGCCAATGAAATTAATTTAAACGATATTAACGAACAAGAAGCGGCAGAAGTATTTATTGCCTTGATGCGCAGTGAATTGCATTTGTATCGTTTAACTCACCCAGATAAGCCCGTAGAACCCAGCTTACAAGAACGTTGGACAGAAATTGCTATCATGACTTTTGTGCGCGCATATGGGGTGCATTAATTTATCAGATTGATAAGGCTCAAATACGTTAACATGACAAGCGTTACTGCCAAGTCGTCAAAAACGCCTCAAAAAATGCATCATGCAAGCAAACAAATGCACACCTTTGATACACTTATGTGTGCACTGCGGCCTAATGTCGACTATGTTATCGATTACTTATCAAAAAGGCATTTAATGACAAACCCCTACTCAGCTAAGCAGTGGCTCCAACTCAATATGCAGCAACAAGGGTTATTACAACCCGCCACCTCGTTAAGCGCATTACTGCAGCAATTAAGTTATGTGCAAATCGACTCGATTAATGTGGTCGAACGCGCGCATCATCATGTATTACACACTCGCCTGCCCGATTATTCGACCACCATGCTTGACCAGGCAATGCGCAATAAAACCGTATTTGAATATTGGTCACATGCGGCCGCATATCTGCCCATCGATGATTACCGTTTTAGCCTATATCGCAAGCAGCATTTACAACAAGGTGGCACACATTGGTTTGAACCCGAACATAAAGTCATGCGCGAAGTTAAAGCCCGTATTAGCAGCGAGGGTCCATTAAAATCCAGTCAGTTTACCCATAGATCAGATACCCCCAATGGCACTTGGTGGGACTGGAAACCGGCAAAAAAAGCCCTTGAGCAATTGTTTATGCAAGGCGAGTTAATGGTCGCTAGGCGCGACAAGTTTCAAAAGGTGTATGACTTAACCGAGCGAGTACTCCCCAAGCATATCGACACTACAGTACCTAGTGATACCGAATTTGCCCAACACTTGATCCACCGTTATTTATCCGCCCACGGCTTTGGTAATTTGCAGCAAATACAATATTTACGCAAAGGCCTTAAACCGCTACTCAGTAAAACATTGGCGCAAATGTGCGAGCAAGGTGATATCGCCAGCTTTACTGCATCCAGCTCCAACACACAACAAGTTTACTTTTACCAACCTCAGCATCAATTACCGATAAAGATACCCAATAAAGTCTGGCTGCTTAATCCGTTTGATAATTTAGTCATTCAACGCCAAAAGCTTAAGCAGTGGTTTGGGTTTAACTATCAAATCGAAGTGTATGTGCCTGAAGCAAAACGTCAATTTGGCTATTACTCACTGCCTATCCTCTGGCGCGACCGCTTTGTTGGCCGTGTTGATGTTAAAGCCGACCGTAAAAATCAGTGCTTGTTACTGCAACAAATCAGCTTTGAAGCAGATGCTTTTGATGATCACTCTACAGATATAAGCATGAGTGACACTACCGATAGAGAGGCGTTTATAGCCGCATTTGTCGATGCCATTGAACACTATGCAACATTCAACAACTGCCAGCGCTGGCAACTGGTGCAATGTAACGACGCAGCCATTCGTTATTTATTGGTTAAAGCCAGTAAGCATAGGCCGTGATTGACAGATAAAAACGGCTTGTGTGACTTATCAATCGTAATGAATCGTTGTTCAGTATTTAGCTTGTTTAACGAAAAACGTCCACTCTTACTGTAGATTTTGATTCAATCTACACGTTCCACATTGCCGTTAGATAGTGACTTTCGAATAACGTAAACCGATTAAATGCACTGCTCAAGACCTACGCGGATCGAGTACAAATAAAAGTACCCTAAGGTTTGTCATATCGTTCACATTTATAACCTTTGCAATAACATACAACTCAATTACTTGAATTAAATCACTAACGGAAAAATACATTGTGATATACCTTCTCAAGGCTAACTAATGCCTAAATCCATTGGGAGAGAACACAATGTTTTATATACACATGCTGCTGTTATTGGCGGTGATATTTGTTGGTATACGCCACGGCGGTATTGCCTTTGGTTTACTTGGTGGATTAGGCGTTTCGGTACTCGCATTTGTCTTTGGTATTGCACCAGGCACACCTCCGGTCAGCGTAATGTTAATTATTCTGGCGGTTGTAGCTGCCTCGGCGACATTAGAAGCCACCGGCGGTTTAAAGCTGTTGGTAACGTTTGCGGAAAAGCTGTTACGTAAACATCCTGAACATATCGTTTTTTTAGGCCCACTTTGTACTTATTCTTTAACAGTACTTGTTGGCACCGGCCATTCCGTTTATCCCCTTCTTCCTGTTATTTACGATGTGTCATACAAGAAAGGTATTCGACCTGAACGTCCATTAGCCATGGCAACCGTAGCTTCACAAATGGGTATTACTGCTAGCCCAATTGCAGCCGCAGCGGCTGTGGTGCTTGCCACTGCCGTTGATAATAATCTTGATATTAACTTAATTGATGTACTGATGGTGACCATTCCAGCTACCTTAACGGGTTTGCTATTGGCGTGTACTTGGAGTTTAAAGCGCGGTAAAGATTTAGATAAAGATGAACAGTTTCAGGCGCGCCTGACTGATGAAGAATTTCGTGAAGCATTAACAGATCCAACCACTGACGCAGAACAAACCCCACAAGCTAAGTCGACGGCAAAGAAAGGCTTAATCGTGTTCTTACTCGGTATTCTTGCCGTTATCATGGTGGCGATGTTTAGCAAGCAAGTGCTGCCAGATGGCGTAAAAATGTCGGTAGCCATTCAGTTTATGATGCTGTCCGTCGGTGGCTTGATATTACTGGCCACTAATATATCACCGAAAAAAATTGTCACCAGTAACGTGTTTACCGCCGGTATGACTGCAGTGATTATTATCTTCGGTATAGCCTGGATGAGTGACACCATCATCGAACACCATAAAACCTTTTTGGTTAGCGCGGTAAGCGACATTGTCAGTGTTTATCCATGGACATTTGCTATCGCGATGTTTGTGTCATCAATCTTCTTAAAAAGTCAGGCGGCAGTATTAACCATTATGTTGCCATTAGGGTTTTCATTAGGCATCCCAGCACCGGTATTAATTGGGGTACTGCCAGCGTGTTATGCCTACTTCTTCTTTCCGTTCTACCCAAGCGATTTAGCGGCGATTAGTTTTGATAGAACCGGTACCACTCATATTGGTAAATACGTACTCAACCATAGCTTTATTATTCCAGGCTTTATCGGTGTAGGTACTGCAACGGTTGTTGGTTACTTCCTATCGATGGCAATTAACTAATCTCAGCTTTGGTTTGAGCTTTGGCTTTAGCTTTGGCTTTAGCTTTGGAGAAAGTGATTCACTAGCATCAATAAAAATGGCAGCCAACATGGCTGCCATTTTTATTTTTAACCATTGAGAACCTAAACCCTCTAAGATCTAAAAAGCTAAATTATATAATGAGTTATCGACAGGTTTATTCGGTAATCCGCCCACCACATAGTCCTCTGCAACACGCCGTACACCCACCCATGGAGGCTTGACGAAAACATCCTGTTTTCAACAGCTGCCTATGCCTATATGGCAGGTTTCTGTAGTATTCATTTGTTTATAACAATGAGTAGTGCATTAACACTACTCATTGGTTCGCCATTACTTAAACAGACTAATCCTCCCCAACATAATCCTCATTATTTGGGTTATGGATATCAGCCCAATCATCCATATCCGCTTCATTATTCGGATTATTAATATCAGACCAATTGTCCAACTCTTCTTGCGACATTTCAGATGTATCTGGCATAAAAATTTCCTTATTTTTTGCCTTGATGGCGTGGGTTATTAGGGTTCAATTGCTGACTGCGATTATCCAACGCCTTTTGATAGGATTTGTTAGTTCCTGAAGAGCCTTTGTTTTCATTTGATTGATCTGCTTTATGGTTATTCATTTTTATATCCTTAAAAAGTAAGTTAATTTGATTACAGGAGGATTAGTTAGCTAATCCCCCTGTAATCGTCGTACATCACTTTTAAAGTTATTGAATGCCCTTACATCACTGGGGGTTCCAGGTACTGACAATTTACGCCCATTCGGAGCAATTAAGATAAGATGTCGCCCACGACGATACTCCTCCCATCCCTTACTTTTAATAATATGATAAACAAGGTTATTAATATTTTTATCACTGCTGTATTTTTTCATGGAGCATCCCTAAGTTTTAAAGACAGCAGCTGCATAGCTATTTCTGCAAGCTGCGTTTAAGCCGAATCTCTAAAAATTTTGGGAATACTCAAAACTAAGTGAAGGTTGGTAGCGATGAGAAAATGCTTCTGCATTAAAGCTTATCTGTTCAAATGCCGCTTTAACGCCAACAGCTAAAATGGGCTGGCTTTGGGTTAGCCCTGCACCATGGCTACTATTCTGATAAAAACAGCCATCTGGATTAATCATCAAATATGATTGCCACATCGCGTCGTTATCTTCCTCAACAATACAGTCCGACAATGACTGATGCCGAGTAACATAGGCCCGATATTGATAATCAGTAATCGTACAATTCTGATTATGCACAGGCAGGACTCTTAATAATTTCCACTTATCGGGTTTAATCTGTTGTACTGTATTTAATAGGTTTTCACGCCAGTTGAATGCATTAACAACAGTATTGAGTTTCAGCTTACCCAACGAATTCAAACCTCGATAAGTGCGACAAATGTCGATCAGTTTATCTGGTGACAACCAAGATCCTTTTCTATCAATACGCCCAATGCTATTCGCAATGAGATAATCTCCAGTGTCAAAGCTTATCCCCAGCATATCTATTGCCGATGAAATACGGGTTAACATCTGAGCATTCAAAAAATGCCCATTTGTAATTATCGAAGTATTAAACCCTAGTGATTTAGCATAAAGCAGCGCGTCGATAAATCGACTACCAAGCATAATAGGCTCACCACCAGCGAAATTAATTCGTACGGTGTGATAACCCATTCGATGTTTTAGAGGATTGTCATGAAGGAAATAAGCTGCCAAGTTATCGAGCAAGTGAATAACTTGGGTTGTATCGTGGTGTAATTCTGATGAGTGAACATGGTTATCCCATGTTGCATAGCAATAGTCGCAACGGTAGTTGCACGCCTCGGTCATGTGGAAGTTAATCACGAGTTCTTGAACTTTACTTGTTAGCATTTTGAATCTCCGTTTGTTGATAACAAACTCAGATTCATTCAGTGCAATGCACTAACAAGACATTATTTTAAACTTTTTAAAAATTTTTCATTTGATCAAGCAAATCATCAAAACCTCTAGCCTCTTCCAATTGTGAAGCGATTGATTGTTTGAGTTCTTTCATACCCAAAACAGAGTCATCTATATGCTCACATAATTGTTGAGCATTATCCCAATCAGATTGAAGATAAGCCATCAATATTGTATCAGTAGAGGCTAACGTTGAAGATTGAACCAACAGCGCATTTAAAATGCCAGTATTATCATCCATAGCTACCTGTGGAAGCTTAGAAAATGGATTAGGGAGCTTAATTTCGTAAAGGCTTGCTGCTGACGACAAAGTATCAACTAAATCCTGTACTAGCTTATTTTGAAGTGCTATCCCCATAACACTATTCATCCCAGTTAAAAGAGCCTTAATCGTCTGGGAACACTCATCCCGATAAGCTCTATCATCAAAAATTTTTTTCACATCTTTGGGGTCAAGGTAAATAGCATTGATAATTAAGGCATTATGTAAAACTGTTAATTGATCGCGATCGGCTAAATAAACAGTCGCGCGTTGGACATGCTTTTCTTGAACAGTTTTAATCAAACCGTTGCGGACCAAAGAATTAGCTTTATTCTTAAGAAACTGGCTGTCTTTCGCCACTTTAATACCAAATAATTTATAGATAGCATCCGGTATTGTCATTCCACTATCCATCACAATAAACCCTTTCTAATAAAGCAGATGATGAGGTCGCTGGATCAATCGCATTAGCACCAAAAGAGATGTTTGCGATTGATTCAGCTATTGGATACCAGTTACTTCTCAGGTAACGACTGTAACCACAAGACGAATTCTGCCTTATGTATTGCTGCAAAACACCAATACAATACCCAGCTCTTAGAGCCTCTGATGAAGATGTTCTTACCGCGGCCAATAATGCTTTTTCATCACGGCTCTTGTAAACACTAACGGCTTCTTGGCAAGCTTGTACTAAAAACTCTGCATCATCACTAAAAGGTAACGGCTTAGCATGTGCTGGCACAAAAATGTTCGCACAGAGCATCAAACTAATTAATGTTATTTGTTTAAATACCATTAGGTTTTAGCTCCAGATCAGAATCATTATCAACTTCTTTAGGAGTCTCAACCTGAGAGTCTTTTTTGTCATCTGCAGTGTTTACACGTTTTGGCTTAGCAGTAGGTATTAGCCCGTATAGCATGATTATCAAGACTATTGAGTCAAAAAAGTTGACCTCATCTTTAAAGCGCTCAAAATAGGCAGTAGTAAGACTTCCCTGTTCGTCAAGAAGGATGTACATGAAGCTAGCTTCTATTAAATTCAAAAATAACAAGCCTAAAGTGAGAACAATACATAGTTTTTTTATTGCTGCCCAGTAACTAAACCCTGCGGTTTTAGATTTTTTGACGAAGCGCCAGATCATAATAAAAAAGAGAGCGATTAAGAACGTTTCCAAAAAATCGAGATCTGCAAACCCTTCTGAATACTCAAGGAAAGTAAGCGGAATTGAAATAATTGCGGTTATACCAAGTAGAGCAACCAAAACATAACCTATCTTGTAAATTAGCCATGCCACTACATTGGTAAAAAATAAATCTATTTTGCTTATAACTGTCATAAACCGTCCTTGGATACAATCTATATTATTGAAATTAATTACTTTATCATTTTATACCCGTCCTATAGCCCCGTCTACGTTTACATATAAATACAATCCAAATTAGTGAATTTCCACACATTGCTAACCAAAAATCAATCTGTAGTGGTCAACAATCAATGTGACTCATAGTCCGTGGACTCACAATTGAATAATGCCGACAATAAAACATGTATTTTATTGGAGATAACACCATGTGTGGTGATTCATATACCGAAATAATTGAAGAGACTATTGATGGTTTTGATATTTATATTGAACCTAATCCCGACCATTACGGTGAAGGCTATATTTGGTCGGTTTCTAAGGATGATGAAGAGTTGAATTCTGGGTTGGTTTTTACTGTGGATGATGCTTTTAATGAGGCTACAGAAAACATAGTCTTACACCTGAATGTTTAAACGAGCGCTTCATCATAGACAGATTCAAGTTCACTGAATATTTTAGTTTTTTCCAACAAGTTTAATGTAGTCAGCTTCATTGACGCACGAAACGAGTTTTGGGGGATAGACCTTACTTCAAATTTTAACTTGAGTGGATTGCCTAATTCGAAAATAAAATACACTTCATCCGACTTACTTTGCTTACCTGTTTGGTCAATATTAAGTAAATTTCGCTTCATTCTTTTTACTGACCTTACTGGCCAAACTTTAGAAATTACAGCATCTTGGCCATCTTTAATCACTAACGCTAAGTAACAAATCTCTTTTAATACATGGTCTTTAAACTTTAATTTAAACGTTGCTTCTGGCATATGATAATGGCTAGCAGAATCGTTAATAAATCCATCATAATATTCTGGTGATCTCCCTTCCGAATGACCAAGCGCTATTGTCATAGTCAAATCCTGATACAGCATTTGCTTCATACCATAATAAGGAATACGCGCCGCCTCTTGTACATAAAGGCGCTCTTCTAGAGTGTTGCTACTGTAATGCACTTTTAAATTAGGCTTGTCACCAATTTGCTCACGCAAAAAATTTAATAACCAAAAGTGTCCGTTAATATTTTGCTCTTCTCCTGCCATGCTTGGCAACAAAGCAAATGCTCCTATCCCAATTTCTTTAATAGCATGATGGTAAGGGTTTACCTCATTTTCTTGACCAAAATAACCAGGATAAAGTGCAAAAGCTCCAAATACAGGACGACTTTTATTGCTATTCGTTGAATGTAAACCTTCAGTCACTTTAATTAATGCATCACGGTAACGATGCATCTGGTTAATAGCATCGTCAGGCACGTGATCTAACACATCAATATCGTCATGATCAAAACGATTGTTTTCAGTTTTAATACGATATTTAGCATCAAAAAGCCAAATGAAACTTTTATCGCTCGGCTTCGGAAAAGTCACCTCTAACAAAATATCTGGTTGCTGACTCACTAAATAGGTCCGTACCTTATCCGCATACTTCTTAAAAGGTGGTTCATGCGCAAGCCTGATTTTAACGCCATCACTTCTTTCAAATTCAAATGCTCCGGTAAAGCCATCTTTTAGCTGATATTCAAAAAAGTCCTTTAGCTTCAAACTTTTTTTCTTTGATACCTTTTCAATGAAACCCAGCTCGTCAATCAAAATACGACGCACCATCAAGAAACACCATACTTCATAAATCTCAGCAACCGATTTCATTGACACACTTGATTGATTCCCAAGTACATCTAAATAAAATTTAAGCTCTTGCCATACCTGGTATACCGCGCTGTACCCCGTTTTTTGTTGTAACACCAAAGATTCACTAGCTAAACCATTAAAGGGCCCTAGTTCTTTAAAAAAGCTCTGATTTTGAATATGTTGTAAAGGTAATTGCCAGCTTGCTAACTCCGCTAGAAAAGCATCTGAAATACGTTGTTTATCCGGGGCCCTATTATTTTTTCTTAGTTGAGTTTCAAACTTACCTAACTGCTTTTTACATTGTGTAACCACCATTTTAATAAAACGGTTCTCGGGAGTATCAACACTTAAATGTTTTTTTTCAACTCGATAGCGTTTATCAAATATGCCACTGACAAGGTCCTGTTTCACCCGAGTGACAAGTCGAGGTGATAAACGACCTTTTAAGCGATCAGCACGGACATGAGACACTTGAGGCTGTAAGCGACTATGAGGCGATTGCGAAATGATCTTTAGTCCTTGCTCTAATTTTTTCCTCAAAGTATTAAAGTGGGCAAGCCAAAATAATGGGAAAGGATCTCTTTGCTTACTTTTCGCAACTCCTTGCTCTGTTTTTTCAGCAAGACTAAAACGCCATAATGGATATATCTGATCTATGGTTTGATACATAGCGGGTAAATCACTGTGCAAATCCATTTTAGTGGGTAACACTTCAAACGAAAAACTGCACTCGAGCTTTATTCCTGCGCGTTGGTAACGTAAAGGTAACCGCATCCAACCAACATCATTTTGGGTGTTAATGGTACCGGTTAAACGAGCAGGCATTCGCCCTCTAGCTTTAGCAAAACGAAAACTATCGTTCACTGATTTAAGCCTATGACCTAATTCAGCATGAGTAACCTCATCTAAAAATATCCACTCAAATTGATACTGCACATTTTCAAAAAATAAAGCTCTATCTAACGTTAAACAATTCAAATTTTCAGCAGTTTGTACGACGAGCAACTCCAATACAGAAGCCTCAGTGATAAGCAAAGTAGGCGAGAAGTGAACCATAGCAGGCTGTTGATTAGCACAGATACCGCGTTTGTCCAAAGTCTGTTGATGAGTTTGCTGACGCTTAGAGATATCACTTGACCACACAGTAAATTCATAATGTTCGGTTTGGATTCGAAATAGCTCAGGCATAAACATTAACTCCTATAGTTACGGCCAAAAGCTTGTAAAGCCAGAACGCGCTAGACGAGTTTCCATCCACTCAATTTTAGCCTTGCTACGGCACGCCACACCAACAACCTTATCTTTTCCTTCTCTATTTTCACGATATAAATCTGGACGGGCCTTTACTGAGTTTTTATCCTCATTCCAAAATACAGTAAATTCTTGTTGCAGCAATATTGACAGTTGTTCTAATAAGCTCCTGTCAGCATTTTTACTCGCCAACTTATCACTATCTCCTTCAATGCGCGGTAGAACTTTACACATTAAAAAATCATCCCAAACGGCTTTTAATTGCAGTTCATCTGTTGGTTGAGTTGTTATCACGGCTAGTAATAACTCATTTAGCGCACGAAACGCTAACTTAAACGGAGTGTTATCCAACACTCTATTAATCTCGTTTAAAAAACCAATAGTCTTATTTCCATCACTATCAATAACAGGTAAATCATCAAGCTTTGCATGTGAATAAATCGGGTAACTTAAGGTTTTATGAGTAATCGTCGGAGCAAAGAAAGAGTCAAAGTCGTTCGGGAAAAATTCACCAAAATCGAAACTCAGGGCACGATCAATCACCTTACGTGAGAAACCATGGGTGGTTTCATCCATATTCACCGTACCAGCAACAATCAGGTTAAAAGGAACACCTAAACCATACTGACCAAACAGTGCCCAAACATCATCGTAAGCTGCGCCCACAAAACCTAATTCACTTCGTAGTTTTGCGTTATATATTAGATCAGGAGCACCATTAGCATCAAATTGTATGATGACATTCTTTTTTAATAGTGGGTCGCTTTGGTACGTAAAAGATTCTGCGTGCCAGCACCACTCACGAGTTTCAATCACCGACAAATAATCAGCAAAGTACTGTTCAACAGGCGCTAAATTCATCTCATCTAAACACAACCAATAAGGTAACACTCCATCTAATTGAGCTTTATCACCAGAGACCGTTAATACGTCACCTTGTTCATCAGCAGACTTTGCAGAGACAGTTAAACCAGCATCAACTATCGCACGCCATGCCTTAGCCATAAACTGCAGTACATCCGTAGTGACATATTCAGCTTGGCCACTTAAGCGTGAGATATAACCCAATAGATCACTCGGCTCATGCCAATCAGGACGAACAGGAGTTAAACAATACGTTTCAGTGAGATTACCTGTTATTTTTGCCTGTTCACGCACAAAACGGGTTTTACCGGTGCCAGAGATACCGGCGAGGAGTAGGAAGGGTTTTGAAAGTAAGAATGTCTGCGTGGATCGTTCTATTATCATTTCCCCATCAAGCTCCAATGTTACTACTTTAGAATATATGCTAAGAATCTCATTAATATCTTCATATAATATTTGATCATTTGGTATTGACTCAGATGAATAAAATTTAGCTCCAGCTGATGCCCATTCATACGATCGACCTAAAGGAGTATTCGAACGTAAATCAATTAAATCATTCCAATCATTCAATCTTGTATCAAAGGTACGAAGTCTATTCCTAAGCTCACCAGCTTTTATTCTTGCTTGTGCTATTCCAAAATCGTTACTAAGTTGTGTTGTGCCAAACCCTAAAGATAGATATATACCAGTACCATCTGCGCGAAATAAGAAAACAGGATATATACCTGACTGAGTTGTGGTTGTTAAAGACGGGTTTAAAATTGATAACCAGGGAACACTAGCCCAATTACCAGCCCCAGCACTTGACTTAACTATTAGCTCGGTATCATTGGGGTCGATAATACCCTCTATTTCATGCGCTAAATTATGCCTGATTAATGTAGCAATTGGATGGCCAGTAAAAAGCTCAGTAGTCGCTTGTTGCCAACCGTTCACTATTTGTTCTAATATTAATTTCAAACTCACTTTTAAAACCCCTAATATCAAAAACAATTAACTTTTTCACATTATCAAATTTAATACTTATTGATATATCTGATATTTAAAACAAAATTCATATTAACAGTTCATATATGAATAATCGTTAAAAAAAACGCTCATTTTCAACTCCGTTACCTCATCATATTATTTATCAATGAAATACTTACAGAAAACCGATTACATCACAGCACCAACACATATCTTGTACTTCTACCACCGGCGCCGGTTTTGACCAAACACTGTTGTTCGACTAGTTGAGCTAAATGGCGGGTTGCGGTTGCGCGGCTGACTTTAGCGACTTTTTGATATTGGCTACTGCTGACCCCATCACTAAAGTCACCCTCTAGCAGTCGGTTCAGTACCTTAACTTGTTCTGTTGTTAACGCAGGGGTGAGTGAGCGCCTACCGACACGAAGCCAGAATTGGGTTTTCGCGATGGTTTGTTCAATGTTATCGAGAGTGTGTTGAACAGCATCATTTAAGGTGTCTAAAAACCATAATAGCCAAGGTGTAATATCGAGGGACCCCTGTTGGGTAGACTCTAATATTGCGTAATAAGCTTTACGTCGCTCAAGTATGCTGACTGACATAGCGTAAAAATGAATCGAACGATGTTTTCCTCAAAAGCTTATCAAACATTAAAGGCTTCTTGCTTCATGGTTTGCTCTGCCCGACTGATCCCTAAACGCTGGGCAACTTGCTGCCACTGCCTAACTCCATTTAAAACCTCATCGTAAATTTGTGTTGCTTCGATTTGAGTTAGCCTAAAAAAATCGATTACATCAAATGCAAGCTGATAGTCCAACGCATTGTCTGATTCTGTAATGTTCAGGTGAAGTCCTTGTTTACCCACTATAGGGTTTAAATCGTAAGCGGGTGATAGCTTCCACCCCTTGCCTGTTAATAGAAAACCATGATTGCGAAGGTGATCGTCTGTATTAGACACTGCAATATTAAACACTATCCGTCGCCATAATTGGGCAAGATCGGTTTTCGTTTGTGATCCCTGGTTAGAAAGAAACTCAGCTATTTCAAGATAACTGGCACCGTGCGAATGCTCACCATCATAATACTGAAGTTGAGTCATTGCTGATGAAAAATGCAGACGTTTACCACCAATCCGATCAAAACGTTTGGTCAAAAAGGTATGGTGTTGCGTCGAAAATTTTCGGATCTCACTAGGGCACATTTCAACGCTGGCCGCTAACGCAAGTTCGTAGCACACCATCTCCCATGCGCCTACATCACAGGTATCATTTAAATTTGGAAATTTGGCAATCCACAGGTGATTTCTCTCGTCAGTGACGCAGGCCTTTGGCCTTGCTCCACCCAAAGAAGAGCCCGGAGAAATAAGCATTTTCAGCCAGTGATAATATTCGTCACTTTCTATATTGTCGTCTTTTTCGATTTGAATGGCGGCATGCTCTAACTCACGTAACGATGCCATTGGTGGCGCGGCAAAATCGGTGTTGTTATCCAAAAAATTATGGGAGCCTGATTTTTTAAAGCGAATACCACCCATTCGGTAGGAGTCATGCACACCGAGTAAATAATCCAGTTCAGTTAAACGATTGCTCGGTCTAATACCTTTACGACATTCAATAGCCGCTCTACGCTGCATAAGAATACGACCCCAGCGATCTGGGGATGAATCTACAAAGGCGCGAAAGTTTTTATCGACGTCATCATTGTATAACTCACCTGAATGCAGGGTAAGCAAGGGGTCAATTTGCAAACAGTATGGTGATGTTAAAAAGGCTTTATCGTAGGCAAAGCTAAAGATACCGCCTCGGCTTGAATCACTATATGCCAGCTGACCAATTAATATCGGCTTCTCGATTGGATACCAATCAGCATATACTTCTACCAATTCTCGGCTCATGCTGAACCTTCCAGTAGTTTAATGTTTTGCAGCTTAATGCCTAATTCGTCATGCGCAGCCAGTTCAGAAAAATTGTTTTCCATGCCCAGCACAGCCATAATTTTCAAATAGGTTCCTATAGCCACGCCCGGATCACCATCAAACACTTTGTTCACGGTTTTATGGTCAAACCCGGTTCGCTCGCAGAGCGTTTTTTTTGTCAATCCACGTCGCTTCATCGCTAGAAGCAAATCCTCACCAAAAAGAGTGAGAATTTTGCGCTGCTTTGGAAACAGCACACTATGTAAGTCTCGCCTTGCCATACAACCACCTAGAATAGGACTATATTCCCATTTTTAAACATATAGTGGGAATATAGTCCTACATTTAATAATTAGCAAATCGAAGATCGAAAAATAGGACTCTATTCCTATTTTTAATAGAATAATGGGAACATAGTCCAACTCGCTATGTTGAGGTATACGCTAACGGATCATTGTTTGGCTTCAGGTTCTATCGTCACATAAGACTCGATACTATAGAGTCTATTTTCAGCAAAAATAAGAATTTCGGATACTATAATATCAATTAGCTTAAGATTTCCCTTTCACTCAGAGTTAAGCTGTGAACCAGATAACTTGAGCCGATGATTCAAACTCTGCTCAATAATCCCTTTAAAATCGACTATTCCCTCCCCTAACAGCAGCACACTTTTCAGACTTTTTCAGGAAGAACAACACTATTCCCCAATGCCAACAACTAAAATGTAGTCAATGCCAAAGACTAGTGGTGGGCAAACAGATTTTTATAGTTACTTCTTCGTTAACTGAGTAGGTATGGCGATTTAAGCAAATAGCAAGTTATTCGCCTCACCAAATGAGGCGAATAGGATAGCTAATTGCCTCATGATTCTCATTAGCCAGCTCAATAACACCTTGGCTGGCATTTCGGTATAATCGATTACTGTCTCTATAACCTTCAATTTCTATAACCCAATGCGACTGTAATTAATGACATCCAAGCCGACTGAAGTATCAACATCACCACAAGCCGCTATGCCTAAACCGACTTTGGCAAATAAGCTGCCCCATAAAGTGTTTATTATCGGCTTGCCGCGAACGGGTACTACCAGCGTGAGTGTAGCCTTGCTTGAGCAAGGGTTAACCGTTGCCCACCAAGCCTTTACTAAGCAGGCGTTTATGTTGGCCGATGCGGTATCGGATGCGCCGTGCTTTAGTGATTATCAGCAGCTTGATGTGTTATTCCCCAAGGCAAAGTTTGTCTATTTAGATAGGCCGGTAGATAAGTGGCTGCCGTCGATGCAAATGTTACTCAGCAGAATGTTAGTGCATTTAGATAAACACAATGGCCGCTTTCATCCGCTGATGAAGCGCAGTTTTAACCATTGCTTTGATATATGGCAGGTTGAAGATGTGTTTGATGACAAGCATTTAACGGCCTGTTATCAACGCCACCAGCAACAAGTATTCAGTTATTTTGCTGGCCGCGATAACTTTATGGCGATTGATATTAGTGTTGCTGGCAGCTTTGCCGCGCTATTGCAGTTTATCGGCTTGCCTCAGCCAAATGAGGTTAAATTTCCGCTACTTCAATTTCCACAACTGAATTTTCCGCAGCTAAATATGGGCCGCAATGTCGCTAGCTGGGATGAATATAAGCACCCCAACAAAATTAGCGCCAATGCCTCAGGGCCCGATAAACGCAAGTTTTTTGATTACCAACTGTAACGATCTCAATTTGGAATGAGCGAGTGAATGCAGCACTCGTCGCGCGACAACCGCGGCTTGATAACCGTTGATATGTCACATTGAAGTTACTTATCTTTATCGCGCTTTTTCTTAGCGACGGTTAACCAATCTAAACTGACACCCGATATGGCATTAAAACCACGGATCCGGAAAATAAGTGTCAGTAATTGCGGCCTTGGGCGCGCTTTGGGTTCAACTAAGCGCGGAATAAACCACAATGCCACCAGCGATCGCATGGTGGTCGATACCATAAACACCAAAAATATTGGGTTGGATAACCAAGCGTTTAAACCTGTCCAGATTAAAAACGCTGCTGCATACGAGGCAATTATTCCTCCCACCATCGCGCCAACAAACACAAAACTCGCACTCAATGCAGCCTGTAATGCGGCATAAATAGCAAAGTCACTGCGAAAGGGTCGAATATCGTAAAGGTAATTGGCGGTACTTAAGGTAAAGCCGCTCCAACCAAAACCGGCAAAAGCTTGAATGGCGAGAATGTATAAATAATTATCTGAGAATAACCATAATAATGGCAAACTTGGAATTAAACAGCTGGTGATGATCATCACTAACCTATTACCGTATAGATCGCTAAATCGGCCCCAAAATCGCAAAGTAATAAACTGAGTAACAATAGAAGCCACGCTAGAAAGGACAAATTCAAAATAGCTAAAATGCAGATTTTCAAGCATGTATACCGCAAAAAATGGTGCCGAAATGGCGACCATGCACTGCATACTAGCAACAAATAAGCTGTAATGGCGGAAGGTTTTATCTTTCCAAGCTTCGCGGAAATTACCAAATGTTTGTTTAAACACCCCAGGTGCTTTCGCCACTCTCGGTTCAGGGTCGTGCATTTGCAACAATAACCAAGCCGATACAAACCGGCCCATTGCCGCAATCGAAAACAGTAAACTAAAACCCAACCACGCCATTTGCACTGAGTCGGTTAGCGTTAATATGCCACCGCCGACAAAGAACACACTCAGCGAGGCCATCATGGTTAAACGGGTGCGTGAAGCAAAAAAGGCGCCACGACGACGCTGCGGTACTATCATGCCCATCCATGCACGCCAATGTGGCTGAATGAGATTGATAAACCCTTGATATAGCGCCGCCAAACCAATAAATATCCACACAGCATTATCTGGCCTAAACGCCGCTAGCGCGCCCATTGCCAATACAACAACAGCCTGCAATACCGCACATGCAACAATGAACTGCCGACGGCTAAAATGACTCGCCAACCAAACAGATAACAGTTGTGCCATAGCACCAAACAGCTGAGGTAAGCCTGTTACCCAGCCCATCTGACCAAGGCTTGCTCCTAAAAAGATCGCATAGGCATTAAAAAAATTATCACTGGTGGCGGTCATGGTAGACGACGCCACCGCCTCTTGTTGGCTACGTCGCAGGGTACATCTAAGCCACGACAGTCTATCGCGACTGCGTGAACAAAGGTTATTGATGTCTGATGAATGCGCTGCAGCCATAAAATATTTTAATGCATGTTTTTGATAAATTATTGATTAAAATTATGACTGATAAATGTTTAGCTCACAATCTATAACGATTACATAATCACCTATTGTTATTGTAAGATTAAGTAACCACCTTAATGTGGTAATTATTACGATTAACAAGCTATAACCTAATGGCTTAGCCAACAATAAGTGATATCGAAATGAATAATCACCTTGACTAAAATGAAACAAAAAAACTACATTAGTAAAACAAGATGAGTGCTATGGAAAGTGCTTCACCAACTAACATAATATTGTTAAGGCCTATTCACATAGGCAATGTTGGCCCTTCTGCTTTCTGCAACCCATTGGTAAAACTCAATCTAGGTAAATACGTCGCACGCTTTGTCTTTTAGAGTGTGTTTATTCATGTTGTCACCTTAATATAAAAGTAAAAAAATATGAAATTACCCTTAATTATCAGTTGTTTTGTTTTAGTAGGATGCCAGTCGACGCCTTACGCCATGATTGATGGTAGTCAAAGTAAGATATCAGATGCTGACAATTATAATGTTGAGATTATCGCCATTGATGGTGCTTTTCAAAGCGGTAAGCTGACAAAAAATATTAAACCGGGATATCACACTGTACACCTAAGCACCACAGGACCACTACGCAGCAAAAAAGCCTCTTCGACATTAGTTTATCCGCTATTAGCCAAAGAGTGCATGCGTTACGTCGTATCCGCACAGCATGGACCTAGCAATAAAGATGACTGGGAAATAAAAGTATTAGATGAAAGGCTTATTCCGGCGTGCACGCCGTCTCCAGCAGAACCTGAAGTCGCGGTGGTGATCCCTGATTACGCTAAACCACCTAGTGAAGTAAACTGCTTAATGCCTAGCCAATTGAATAATCACACAACACCTGTTGTGCTGTTTCATTCTGTTGCTGCTTGTATACAATCACAAGACTATAACGCGGCAATTAACGGCTATTTTTTAGCCGGCGCATATGTGTATTTTGATACTCTACGGGTCACCCACAAGCCATCACACGCAGTGGTAGAGTTAATTAAAAAAAACTCTATTTGGAAGCTATCAGCTCTTGAACAACAACATTTTGAGCAAAAGCTTGCGGAGTTTCTTGCGTCAGAACAAAAAAAAACAGCTTGTGAATGGGTCGCCACGGTGGCTGAACCAGATTACTCACCTGATTATATGCTACAACATTTACCCAAAGCAGGTGCCACTTCAAATAGCGCAACAGATCTATCGGTAGACATAAAAGCCACCTTATTTAACGCAACACTAAAAGACTATCTTGGGTGCCCGTCACCAAAAGCATAATGCTGTTGTAACGTGGTCAATGGTAAAAAGCTCTGGCGACATTAACCGACAGGGCTTTTTTACTGCAGTGATTTTGGTTAAATCAAAACGACACAATAAAAATAAACTAGGCCGTACGGCCTTCATCCGCATCAAAGCGCCTACCCATAACGATATGATCTACATGATGCAATAACTTAACTGGCGTTTTGTCATTTAACTATTTGTCAGCATTTTTTGTTGTTTGGCTCGCCATTCGCCAGCAGTCAGGCCAACATAACGTTTAAAGGCTTTTTGAAAGGCCGATTCTGAACTATAACCCACGTGCTCAGCAACGCACACAATACTCATGCCATCAGATAATAGCTTTGAAGCCAGTTGCATTCTCCAGCGATTGATATATTGCATCGGTGGTTGTCCAACATAATGATTAAATCGCTCCGCCAGTGATGAGCGGGACATGCCACACTCAATAGCGAGTATTGCTAGGTTCCATTTTTTAAACGGCTCTTGATGGATCAATATCAGCGCCCGGCTTATGTGCTCATCTTTCATGGCCGCGAGCCAACTTTGGCCCTGCGTGTCCGCAAGATTTTCCATGTGTTGCCTTAAGGCCTGAGTAAAAATTAATTCACTTAACTTAGTGACAATATTGCGCGCCCCCTCACTGGACTTGCGCATTTCACTTAAGGTAGAAACGAGTAATTGCTTCATCACCCCCTCACTACCCACATGCTCTTTGACCACCAGCATGTCTGGTAAGGTCTTTAACAGCGGATTTAAGGGCTGGGCATTAAAACCGATATAGCCGCAAATAAGTTTTGAGCGCTCACCTTCTTCACCAATTTTTACTAATGTAAACGGTTGTTTTTTTGCAGCAGTTTGTTGATAAAAACGGGCATCCGCTGCTATTCCCTGCCAATTATTGATGTTGGATGTCAAGGAATGGCTTGAACCCTTAGGAAACATAACGACGTCGCCAGATTCAAGTCTTGATGGTGCCATCAGCTTATTGTCAGATTTTACCCAGCCGTTGCCGTCCAACATAATATGAAAAGGAATAACATGTTCTACTTCGGTCAACATAAAAGAACCAATTAAATTCATCGTTGGATTAACTAATACCCATGGCTCTGCCGCTTCCACTTCAAAATAGAGCGCACCTTTTATATGTATGGTATCGAGTACTTTTGACAATATATCCATATCAATCATCCTTTAATTTATGCAAAAGCTAGCTTTGCACAATTCTTGTTTGTTCAATTTGGTTTTATTGAGAGCTTCATTACTCAATTTTTTTACTCGCGTTCAAAGTTTAGGTTAATAAATGGACGATTGGACATTAATTAAAGCGCAATGGCTATTCACTATTCGCGGTATACCACCCAAGATAAACTATGCTTTTTACATGGCGGGCAGATAACCGTGCTCACTGCTGATTATCAAAGCCTTGCCCCGTAAAAATCAGTATTCAAGGTCAATTCAATAAAATTCAATGACCTACTGGATTGGGTGGTTTTGATCTCGGCATCATTATGCAATGACTGGGTAAACACTGATGTTTATAGCTTATTCAAAACCTCGAATATAGAACGATAATCTTGAAGTAGAGCAGTAATGGATAGGAGTAATAAGCATATGAATACAATACGTTTTAAAAAAATGGATGGCACGGCTGTAGCCTTAAAGAAAAGCGACATTAACAGCTCTCTATCGGGAGAGATCATCATGCCTGACTCAGAAAAATATGATGACGCCCGCGCCCTATGGAATGGCATGATAGATAAAAAACCGAGTTTATTTGTTCGCGTTAGCGATGAACAAGCGGTAGTCAAAGCTGTCAATTTCGCCCGTACCCATGGCATTTTGTTAGCGATAAAATCGGGCGGCCATAATATCGCCGGTAAGGCATTAGCGGACGGTGGACTGGTAATTGATTTTCAAGCGATGACAGATGTTATCGTTAACCAACAACAGCAAACCGTCAAAGTCAGTCCCGGCGCAACCTTAGCGGATGTAGACAAGGCGACGCAACAATATGGTCTGCTGGTGCCAACTGGGATCAATTCAACCACGGGGATTGCGGGGTTGACCCTAGGTGGTGGTTTTGGCTGGACAACCCGAAAATTTGGTTTAACCATCGATAGTCTGCGCTCGGCTAAGCTGGTTATCGCAACAGGCGAACTACTCGAGGTTAATGCTAATCAACATGCCGATCTCTTTTGGGCAATACGGGGTGGTAGCAGTAATTTTGGTGTGGTCACTGAATTTGAATTTAATTTGCATCTAGCTGGCCCAGAGGTATTAGCCGGCATGGTAGTGCACCCCTTTAATGATGTGAAAAACGTGCTGCAACAGTATCAAGCCGCCATCGATAAGGCTCCTGAAGAACTCAGTTGTTGGGTGGTGATGCGCAAAGCACCACCTTTACCGTTTTTACCGGAAGAGTGGCATGGTAAAGAAGTGGTAGTATTGGCTATGTGTTATGTGGGCGATATTGCCCAAGGTCAGGCTGCCACAGCAGAAATTAGAAAAATTGGCCAACCCATTGCCGACGTGGTGGGGCCGATGCCGTTTGTTGATTGGCAAGCCGCATTTGATCCCTTGTTAGCCGAAGGCGCCAGAAATTATTGGAAAAGTCTTGATATGGCGCAGCTCAACACTGAAACCGTGACCGAAATAGCACACGCCATCCAAACCTTACCCAGCGATGAGTGTGAAATTTTTATTGCTCACCTTGGCGGGGCGATGACAAAGGTGGCGCCGCACGCAACGCCCTGGCTCAATCGTGATGCACACTTCACCATGAATATTCACACCCGCTGGCAACATGCACAAGACGACGATCTTTGTCGACAATGGGCGCGGCAGTTACATGCAAAGTTAACTCAATATTCAATGGGCAGTATTTACGTGAATTTTATCCCAGAAGGCGATGACAACAGTATTGGCGAAGCCTATGGCTCGAACTTTGCTCGGCTCAAAAGCATAAAACAGCAATTCGACCCCGCCAATCTATTTAGGATTAATCAAAATATTGTCCCCTAAATATAGTCCCCTAAATTAGCAAGCAATAGCGTCAGCCGAACAATATTTTCGGCTTACGCTAATTAAGCTTTCAAAGGGGGGCGTTGATGAATAAAAGCAAGGTCAACGGCATTAGCACGACAAAGTGTGTTAACTAACCTGTTGGTAAAATAGATTTTTTATCAGCTTAATCGACAAAGCGTCGCTGGGTCGTTCACATCTAGGCCGAGGCGGATTAAACAATCGTTTCTACGTGCCAGAACGCCTTGTCCAACCTTGTTTAACAAAAAGGTCAGTTTAAGGGGGTGCGACGACACGTTACCACCAATGTAGCGCCTAAATGGTGAATTGAATCCACCATCTTATTTTGTAGGTCATTGATTATCCGAGCAGGATAATCCGCCCAAAAATCAGCTAACAAAAAGACACTAAGCCCTCGATAACAAACTCCTCAGGGAGCTTTTGTAATTGTTTTAACAATAAAGGGTTACCCAGTAAATAGGCCAATTCTTGACGCGTAAAAAGGTTGGCAATGTTGTGTTGGCATTGTGCCTCTTGCACTTTAACGCGAGTAATCGCTTCGAGCGACTCAACCGCAGAACCTGGT
Organism: Shewanella sp. CAL98-MNA-CIBAN-0140; assembly: GCF_040309905.1. NCBI lineage: Bacteria > Pseudomonadati > Pseudomonadota > Gammaproteobacteria > Alteromonadales > Shewanellaceae > Shewanella > Shewanella sp. CAL98-MNA-CIBAN-0140. Next base: position 2,054 of record NZ_JBEOPI010000041.1, on the reverse strand, counting down.
AAGCGATGAGGTTTTTTATCAATAATGGCTAAATGAAGCTCCATTAACTCTGGGTCTTGCAGCAGTGTTGATAAGGTCCACGGCTGAGCAATGGCGTTAATATAATCTTCACGGCGAGATAACGAGTCTAGGCTGAGCTTTGGCGCACACATTTCTTCCGGTGTGGCCAAAATTTGCAGACGCTTGACCCACAACCCCAAACGCTCTGATCCTGTCATGCCAGAAAGCGGCACCGCCAGCCACAAACCAATTAATGCCGGACTCATCCAAGCCAGTAAGGTAAGTGAATCCAGCACCGCAGCGTAACCTAATAGCGCACCAACCAACATGTGCCAACGATGGCGGTAAATCAGGGTTAACCAGGGTAAGCTGCCGTCGTCACGTCGTTGTGGCGACCAACCGCTATCGCGTCCTGCTAAAATCGATAGTACTGCACCGCAATGGATTAGCATCATGATTGGCGCAATGAGTGCCGACAAAATCACCTCAACCACCACGCTAATCATGGCTTTGCCTCTGCCACCTAATTGCTTACTCATGGTGCTATTTTTCAGTAATAACACTATCCCCAGAATTTTAGGACCGAACAATATCCCCATGGTGATATAGAACAACCGCAGGGCACGGTCTGAGTCCATAACAGGCCAGGTCGGAAACAATGAGAATTGATCGGTGAAATATTCTGGGCGAATAAAATGCGCCTGTAACGCCAGCATTAACCCCGACAAGATCAGCATTAACCAAAATGGCGATGACAAATAGGCCATAATTCCGGTGAGTAAATGTAAGCGACTAACCCAATGCAACCCTTTAGTAAACAACACTCGAGTGTGCTGTAAATTACCTTGGCACCAACGTCGATCGCGCACGGCTAAATCGACAATCGAAGGCGGGCATTCTTCATAAGAGCCTGGCAGGTCTGCGGCAATTACCACACTCCAACCCGCACGGCGGATCAAGGCTGCTTCAACAAAGTCGTGGCTCATAATATGGCCACCAAAAGGCGGTTTACCTGCAAGGTTGGGCAAGCCTGCGGCGCTCATAAATGCCTCAGTACGAATGATGGCATTATGACCCCAAAAGTTGCCTTCTTTGTGCGCCCACCAGGATAGCCCCGTACCAATAACAGGACCATAAATTCGCGCAGCAAATTGCTGTAACCGCGCCATTAAGGTATTACCATTGATTAAATACGGAATGGTTTGGATAAGTCCGGCGTCTGGATCGGCCTGCATGCGCTGAGCAAGGCTAACGATAGTATGGGTTTCCATTAAACTATCTGCGTCTAGCACCAAAAGGTGATCGTATCTGGCGCCCCAACGTTTACAAAAGTCGGCCACGTTACCGGCTTTACGGGCATCATTTTTACGACGACGTCGGTAATAAACCCGCGCATCTTTGCTCACTTGATGACGCAAAATCAAAAAAGCCTGCTCTTCAGCCAACGCAATATCGGGATCGGTAGTGTCACTTAATATAAACCAGTCAAAAGCATGTGCTTCGCCCGACGCCGCCAGCGCCATGGCCATCACTTCAACCGCGGCAAAAACGCGATCGGGTGATTCGTTATAAGTCGGCATTAATATCGCGGTTCGGGTATGCAGCGCTACGGTTGCCGTAGGTACAGATGAGGTGCTTTTCAATAGAATAACAAAGCCTGCTATGCCACCACTAAATGCCAACGCTATCCAACAAAAGTTAACCGCAAACAAGACTAAAACGATGTATTCAAGCGGCGTAATACCGCCGACATTAAATACCGACACCATTTCATAAATCGCCATCACCGAGATAATAAAAGCACTCCCAACCACCCAAAATCGACGTAAGCCGTCAGACTTTACCCCATTGGCAATGGTGCTTTTACGCGGCATGCCTTCAGACAGCACGCGTAAACTCTGCGGCGCCATTGGGCTTGGTCGCTCTAGTGGCATCACTGCGCCGCCGACCAAGTTGATTTCGGTGTCGCTTATCCTAGTGTCGCTTATCCTAGTGTCGCTTATCCTAGTGTCGCTTATCCTAGTGTCGCTTATCCTAGTGTCGCTTATCCTAGT